>NZ_JBXFWF010000008.1:0-85397 GCF_056854515.1 Stenotrophomonas sp. STEN063 | reverse complement strand
GTTTGTTTTTTCTTTTTCATTTGATAACCCCCCGCCCGGGCCGGCGGTTGTGGGGTTGGGGTGCTGCCAAGCTTCTAGCCGAGAAAAGTCAAAAGCCGCCCTCATCCGCCCTTCGGGCACCTTCTCCCGCAGGCGGGAGAAGGGACAGCCAAAGCCAAAGCCAAAGCCAAAGCCAAAATCAAAATCAAAACCACAGCCAAAGCCAAAGCCAAAGCCAAGGCCAAGGCCAAGGCCAAGGCCAAGGCCAAAGCAACAGCAACAGCAACAGCAACAGCAACAGCAACAGCAACGCCAAAAACAATACGGGCGCCTTTCGGCGCCCGCATCAAACCATCAGCCCAGCAACGCGCTCCAGCGCGCACTGAGCTCTTCCAGTCGCAGGTCCGCGGCAGCACCGGGCGACACGCGCGCCGCCAGACTGCCTTCAGGCGTACGCCCCTGCCCCGCCGTATCCGCCGCCTCTGCTGCGGCTTTGTAAGCATCACGGAACGGCACGCCCGCCACCGCGGCTTCCACCGCAACGTCGGTCGCATACATGCCCGAATCAATCGCTGCGCGGATGTTGTCATCGCGCCAATCCAGATTCGACAGCAAGGCAGGCAGCAGTTCCAGCGCGGCCAGTCCACGACCAAAGCCGTGCACGATTGCCCCCTTGGAGTTCTGCAGGTCGCGCTGGTAACCGGATGGCAGCGACAGCAGCTGCTCGATCTCGGTACGCGCGGCAGCGATGCTGGCGTGGGTAGCGCGCATCAACTCGATCACGTCAGGGTTGCGCTTGTTCGGCATGATCGAGCTGCCAGTGGTGTACTGCGCCGGCAACGCGACGAAAGCGAACTCGCCCGTGGTGAACAGCGACAGATCCCATGCGATACGACGCAGGTCCAGCGTCGCCCCGCCCAGGGCTTCCAATGCGGCGAGCTCGAACTTGCCGCGCGAGAGCTGCGCGTAGATCGGGCTGATCTGCATGCGCGAGAAACCCAGCGCCGCCGTGGTGTGTTCGCGGTCAAGCGGCAGGTTGACGCCGTAACCGGCGGCCGTACCCAGCGGATTGGTGTCGATCAGCGCGCGGGTGTCGCGGGCACGGATGGCATTGTCGATGAAGGCCTCGGCCCAGCCGGCCCACCACATGCCAGCAGAGGAAACCACGGCGCGCTGGATATGCGTGTAACCCGGCAAGGGCTGCAGCTGTTCAGCAGCGGCGCGGTCCAGCGCGACCTTCGCAACTTCGGTGCTGATCTGCGCAACACGCTCCAGCTTGTCCTTCAGCCACAACCGGGTAGCGACCAGGATCTGGTCGTTGCGGCTGCGGCCGGTGTGGATCTTGCGGCCAGCATCGCCCAGACGCTCGGTCAGCCGCGCCTCGATGGCCGAGTGGCAATCCTCGTACTGCTCGTCCAGCACGAAGGCACCACTGCGGAAATCGTCAGCCAGGATCGCCAGCTCGCGCTTCAGTGCTGCCAACTCGTCGGCACTGAGGATGCCGATGTGCTGGAGGCCTTCGGCATGCGCGGCGCTGGCCTGGATGTCGTGCAGGAAGAACTCGCGGTCCAGGATGACATCGTCACCGGCCAGGAAGGTCTGGATCTTCGCGTCCACCGCAACGCCGGGTTTCTGCCAAAGCAAATTAGTCATGTCGATCTCTCTAAATGCAGCCATGTAGGAGCGGCATAGGCCGCGAAGCTGGCAACCTCCCAGTCGCCGCTACCCACCAGAATCAGTACGGAACCGCCATCAGCTCATCCAGCCCCAACGCCCGGTTGAGGTTCTGCAATGCCTGCGTGGCCGCACCCTTGAGCAGGTTGTCGATGGTCGCCACCACCACCACGCGCTTGTTGCCCGGCGCCATGGTGAAGCCACCAATCTGCACGCCGTGCTTGCCGGCAATGCGACTGACCCACGGCGCCTCATCCATCACTTCAACCAGCGGCTCGTTGGCGTAGCGCTGCTGGTACAGCGCCATCACTTCCTCGCGACTGCGCGGCTGCTGCAGCCACAGGTTGACGGTCATGGTGATGCCGCGGAAATGCGGCGCGACATGCGGCATGAACTCGACCGGTACGCCGAGCTGGGCCGACACCTCGCGCTCGTGCACGTGGTTGGTCAGCGCATACGGCATCAGGTTGTCACGCAGCAGTTCGGGGTTGTTCTTGTCCGACGGCGTGGTGCCGGCACCGGACCAACCGGAAACGCCGAAACAGGTCGGTGGACCGGCCAGCTGGCTCAGCAGTGGCGCGATCGCCAGCTGCATCGCGGTGGCGTAGCAGCCCGGGTTGCTGATCCGCTTCTGCCCGGCATAGCGGGCGCGGGTCAATTCCGGCAGACCGTAGTACCAACTGTTGTCAAAACGATAGTCCGCTGACAGATCAACGATCACCGTACCCGGCGCGTCTGCATCCAGCGCGGCCACAAACGGTTCGCCCTTGCCGTTGGGCAATGCCAGCACCACCGCGTCCACACCCTTGGCGGCAACCGCGTCCGGACCAAGGCTTTCGTAGCGCAACTCGCCCTTGTAGTCCTCGTTATGGTCGGCCATGCGTTGCCCATCGAGCTCGCGAGAGGACACGAAGGCCAGCTCGATACGCGGGTGTGCGGCCAGCAGGCGGATCAACTCGGCGCCGGTGTAACCACGCGCGCCAACAATGCCTACCGAGAATTTCTTGTCAGTCATGAATGCGAATCCAGAAGGAATTGCAGGTGGGCTTTCACCGCCGGCCACTCCGTGTCGATGATGGAGAACACCACGGTATCGCGGCGCGACCCATCGGCGTGACGCTTGTGGCTGCGCAGCACGCCATCCTGCTTCGCGCCGAGGCGGGCGATGGCGGTGCGCGAGGCATGGTTGAACCAGCTGGTCTCGAAGCCCACGCTGATGCAACCGAGGGTTTCGAAGGCGTGAAGCAACAACAGCAGCTTGGCTTCGGTGTTCAGCCCGCTGCGCTGCACGCGCGGGTGGTACCAGGTGTAGCCGATGTTCAGGCGTGGCACGTCGGCTTCCAGCGCGTAGAAGCGGGTGCTGCCAACCACCTCGCCGCTGGCATCGCGGACCACGAACGCCAGCACCCTGCCCTGCGACTGCGCTTCCAACGCAGCAACGACGTAGTGACCGGCGTGCTCGGGGGTCGGCACATTGGTGTACCAGCAGCGCGACAACTCGCCATCACCCAAGGCGCGCTGCAGAGCCGGCACATGCGCAAGCTGCAACGGCTCCAAGGTCACATGCCGCCCCTTCAGGATGGGCACCTGACCCCAATGTCCGGCGGCGGCCAGATCCATGCTCATCCCTGCAGGCTCGGTTTGCGCTCGCCGCAGTGCGCGACGTAGCCCTTGATGCTGTCGAAGTCATTGGCGCCGAACCAGAACACCTTCCAGTGATCGAGCTTGTAGCAGCCATCCGACTCGGAATAGTAGAAATGGTTGACCGGGTTGCCGTTGCGCGAGCGCCAGAACAGCTGCGGGGTTTCTTCCAGCATCACGTTCCACACCGCGCGGCCCAGGCCTTCGCCCTGCGCGTCATCGAGCACGGCGAACTTGTCCAGGTACACGCCCTCGGCTTCATCGGTCAGCACCACCGCAGTGCGATAGTTCTCGCTGACGTAGGCGCGCAGCAGCTTGGTTTTCTCGAAATAGTCCGGCACCAGGGTGCGGCCGAAGCTCGACTCGATCAGCGACTTCAATCGCGCGGTATCCAGCTGGTCCCACGACGTCGCCTTCAGCACCTTTTCACCACGGCGTACCAGCGTGCCGGAACCCTTGTGGGTGAACAGCTCCTTGGCCAGGTCGGCCGGGCGCGTGATCGATACCGAGGACTCTTCCGGCAAACGATCCAGCAGGTCCTTGATCTGCTCGATCTTGACCCGCATGCCGCCGTGGATCCACGGCTGCTGCATCAGCTGGTCATACTCGGTGGACAGGTTGATCGAGTCGATCAGCTTGCCTTCCTCGTCGAGCAGGCCGCCGGTACCGGTCAGGAAGATGATCTTGTACGGCTGCAGTTCCTGCACCAGCTCGTTGGCGGCAAAGTCGGCGTTGACGTTGAGGATCTGCCCGCTCGGGGTTTCGCCCAGGCTGGTGATCACCGGGATCGAGCCGGCACGCAGGCTGGCTTCGATCGGCGCCAGGTTGACCTTCTTCACTTCGCCGACCAGGCCGTAGGTGTCCACGTCCAGGTACTCGGCCTCGAACACACCACCGGTGATCGAGGTGGCGCGTGCACCGTTCTGCTGCAGCGCTTCCACCAGCTTGAGATTGGACTGCTGGAACACCTTGCGCACGATCGCCAGTGCCTCGGGCGAGGTCACGCGCAGGCCATCGACGGTCTTCTTCTCGATGCCGGCAGCGGACAGCTCGGCATCCAGCTGCGGGCCGGCGCCGTGCAGCACGATCGGGGTCAGGCCGACCTCCTGCAGGAAGGACAGCGAAGAGGTCAGCGCTTCCAGATCGTCGCGCAGCACCGCGCCACCGACCTTGACCACGGCAAAGCGCTTGGCATCAAGCTGCGAGAAGCGCTTGAGGTACTGGCTGATTTCCTTCGCGCTGGCCATGCTCGAAAGCAGGCGGACGATGGTCTGGCGGGTCTGGCGGTGCGGCTGCATGGCTGGGGACATTGCTTGTATCTACGTGGCGACCTTGAGGGTCGCGGAAAGGAGCCGGCGGCAAGCCGCCGGGCCACGAGCGGCTCAGGCGCCGCGTTGCAGGATCTGCAGCACCGATTCGGCGTAGCGCTGCAACTGCTCCAGCGTGACGAACTCATCGGCGGTGTGGGCCTGGGCGATATCGCCAGGGCCGTACACCATGGTTGTGTAGCCACCGGCCGAGAACAGCGACGCCTCGGTCCAGAAATCCACGGCATTGCCGATCGGCAGGCCCAGCTCGTCGGCGATGTCGCGCGCGGCCAGGCGACGTTCCTCGGCGCGGGCGATATCACCGGATGGCAGGCTGGGGCCACGGAAGGTTTCTTCGAAATGCGCGGCCTGCGGCTCGGCGAAGCCGGCAAAGGTACCGAGCAGCGCGTCGATATCCATCGACGGCAACGGCCGGAAGCCAAAGCGCAGCTCGGCCTCGGGCGCGATCATGTTGGCCTTGATGCCGCCTTCGACGCGGCCGATGTTGAAGCGCAGGCCGGTCAGGCCACCAAAGCGCGCATGCGCCAGCGACTCGACATGCTCCAGCGCCTTGCCGCCCCAACGCATCGCCTGGTGCAAGGCACTGGCGGACGGGTCCTGCTTGCCCGAAGCGTGGCCGGCGCGGCCCTGGAACTTCATCAGCACCGAGCTGATGCCACGGTGCGCGAGCACCGCTTCACTCATGGTCGGCTCGGCGACGATCACCGCTTCATAGGCGATGCCACGCGCCAGGAAGGCAGCGATGCAACGCGGATCATTGGCTTCTTCATCACTGGAGAACAGGAAGGCAGCATCGCCATCGCTCAGGTTGGCGGCGGCCACCAGCGCTGCGGCGGCGCCCTTGATGTCGCAGACGCCGAGGCCGACCACGCGGTCGTCCAAGCGACGCATCACATGCGGATCGGCCGACCAGTGCGGAGAATCCGGCACGGTGTCCAGATGCACGTTGAACAGGTATTTCGGCGTGCCACGCACCGCGTAGAAGCTGACCGCACCGGCACCGTGGTCGATCACCTCGACATTGAAGCCCGGCAGGTTGTCGCGCAGGTAATCAAAGATGCCACCGGTGGTGATGGCACGCGGCGGATTGCGGGTGTCGTAGGACACCAGCTTTTCCAGGTGATCGAGGGTGGATTGGAGCAGCTTGGTCATGGTTTCAGTTCATGGCGGAGGCGGACGAAGCTCCCTTCTCCCTGCGGGAGAAGGTGCCCCAAAGGGGCGGATGAGGGTAAGGCTGCGCCGCCGTTGCATGCAGCCGCGCCCCTTCCCTCACCCCAACCCCTCTCCCGGTGGGAGAGGGGCTTTGTGCGCTTAGCGATTCACCTGCGCGTACAGCGTCGAGCTCATGCCGAACAGCTTGATGAAGCCTTCAGCTTCTTCCACGCCCCAATCGGCCGACTGCGCATAGGTTGCGCCCTTGGCGTTGAGGATGTGTTCCGAACGCACCGCCACCGCATCAACGCGGCCGCCGCGGGTTTCCAGCACCACCTCGCCGGTGACCTTGGCCTGCGAGGCCTTCAGGAAGGCTTCGATGTCGGTCTTGAGCGGGTCGTGGTAGAAGCCTTCGTACACCAGCTCCACCCACTTGCGCGCGACTTCGGGCTTGAAGCGGTTCTGCTGCTTGGTCAGCACGGTGTCTTCCAGCGCGCGGTGCGCCGCCAACAGCGAGACCAGGCCCGGGGCTTCGAACACGATGCGGCCCTTCAGGCCGATCACGGTGTCGCCGGTGTAAACACCACGGCCGACGCCGTACTGCGCGAACAGCTTGTTGAGCTTGGCCAGGATCTGCTCACCCGGCAGTTCCTTGCCGTCCAGCGCAACCGCTTCGCCTTCGACGAACTTCAGGGTCACGGTCAGTGGCTCGATCGGCCAGGCGCTGCGCGGTGCGCACCAGCCACGGGCGCCTTCGCCCGGGGCTTCCCACTTGTCGATCTCGCCACCGGACATGGTCAGGCCCAGCAGGTTCTCGTTGATGGTGTAGGCCTGCTGCTTGGCGCGCACGCCGAAGCCACGCGCTTCCAGGTACTTCTGCTCGTAGGCGCGGGTCTGGGTGTGTTCCTTCTGGATTTCACGGATCGGCGCGACGATCTGGTAGTCGCCCAGCGCCTTCACTGCCAGGTCGAAACGCACCTGGTCGTTGCCCATGCCGGTGCAGCCGTGGGCGATGATGTTGGTGCCCAGCTCGGCGGCGCGCTTGAGCGCGGCATCGACGATCAGGTAACGGTCGGAGACCAGCAGCGGGTACTGGCCCTGATAGCCCTCGCCTGCCCACACGAACGGCTTGACGAAACCATTCCAGATGGCCGGGCCGCCATCGACGGTGACGTGGCTGGTGACGCCCAGCTCGGCCGCACGCTTTTCGATGAAGTCACGTTCGTCGGCATCCACGCCGCCGGTGTCGGCGAACACGGTGTGCACGTTGTAACCGCGCTCCTGCAGGTAAGGCACGCAGAAGCTGGTGTCGAGGCCGCCGGAGAAGGCGAGGACGATGTCTTTGCTCATGGGGAAGGAATCTCTGCTTTTGATCTTTGAGCCCCTCTCCCTCCGGGGGAGGGGTTGGGGAGGGGGTTGGCGTATATGAGGATGCATCTGGAGTGAGGAGCTTTACCCTCACCCCAACCCCTCTCCCGGAGGGAGAGGGGCTTCGAGCATTACTTGCCGATCACTGCCGCCATGATCGCCTTCTGCACGTGCAGGCGATTCTCGGCTTCGTTGATTGCAATACATTGCGGCGAATCCATCACGCCGTCGGTGGCCTTGACGTTGCGGCGCAGCGGCAGGCAGTGGCTGAACACGCCATTGTTGGTCAGCGCCATCTTGGCTTCATCGACGATGAAGTGCTTGTACTGGTCGCGGATCGGCTTTTCCGGCTCCCAGTTGCCGAAGAACGGCAGCGCGCCCCAGCTCTTGGCGTAGACCACGTCGGCGCCGGCATACGCACTCTGGATGTCGTGGCTGACCTGCAGCGAACCACCGCTTTCGGCCACGTTCTGCTCGGCCCAGCCCATGTAGCGCTCGTCCAGGATGTAGTCCGGGGTCGGGCACAGCAGGGTCACGTCCATGCCCATGCGGGTGGCAATGGTCAGCGCCGAGTTGGCCACGGCGGTGTTCAGCGGCTTGGGATGGTAGGTCCAGGTCAGCACGTACTTCTTGCCACGCAGGTCGCTGGTGCCGAAGTGCTCCTGCAGCGCCAGGATGTGCGCCAGCTCCTGGCACGGATGGGTGATGGTCTCCATGTTGATGACCGGCACCGGCGAGTACTTGGCGAAGCTCTTGAGCACCTGGTCCTCGCGGTCCTTGCTCCAGTCCACGAACTTCGGGAACGCGCGCACGCCGATCAGGTCGACGTAACGGCCCAGCACCTTGGCCACTTCGGCAATGTGCTCTTCGGTATCGCCGTCCATCACCGTGCCGAGGTTGAACTCGATCGGCCATGCGTCCTTGCCCGGCTGCAGCACCACCGCGTGGCCGCCCAGCTGGAACGCGCCCAGCTCGAAGCTGGTGCGGGTGCGCATGGACGGGTTGAAGAACACCAGGGCGATCGACTTGCCCTTCAGGTCATCACCCAGCTTGTTCTGCTTGAACAACGACGCTTGGGTAAGCAGCGCGTCGAGCTCGGCGCGGCTCCAGTCCTGGGTGTTCAAAAAGTGCTTCAGAGACATCGATCCATCCTTTATTGCGGAGATCCACCGTCGCCGGTGGGCGGATGCGCATGCGCGCGGCTCATTGCGTTTGAAACTTTTGCCGAACCAGAAACGAAAAAACCCAGCCTGGGCTGGGTTTTCCGAACAGACAGCACGAAGCTCCGGTCACCCAGCGAATATGTGGGATTCCGGTCGGCGGGCACGCGAGGTCATGCCGGTGGCCATCCGGGCGGTGCTGGTTTCGTGCTGGAAGCTGGTTGCTTTCATCGTCGCGCATACTCGCACGCGGGTCAGGCCGGCGCAAGTGTCGCGGTGCAACATCACGGAACGCTGTTCGCGGCCGGCGGCGCCTGGCCGATATCCGGGGTGATCGACACCCGCAGCTTGAGCCGGTTACCGGGGTCCTCCGGCAGCCGTGAGCGGAATTTGATGCCCTTGTAGACGTAATCCACGTCGTAGGCGATGGGCCGGCGGAATTCACGCCCAACCTCGACGATCTTGCACTCCGGGGTCAGCAGCGCGGGAGAACCGCCTGAACCCTGTGGGGCAAGCGTCATCTCCTCTTCCCGGGCCTGCCCTTCGTGCTGGCTGAAAATGCCACGCACCGAGTCCCAGAAGCGGCGGAAACCGCCTTTGTCCTCCTCACCCTTCACCTGCACCGGCGCCAGCGTGCGGGTCGACACCGGCTCGCAATGCTCCTCGGTACGACTTGCGCGCAGGGTCTGGAAGACCGGCTCGACATTGAGCACCTGCGCGTAGTCGTAGCGCACGTTTTCCACGATCACCACGCGATTGCGCTGCTCCGGCTCCTGCGCGAACGCGGGCACGGCGGCACCAGCCAACAGGCAGATCGTCGACAGCAATGGAGCAGGTTTCATCAAGATATCGGCAGGAACAGGGCGCGGGTGACGGGTACTAGTGTAGGCAGCACAGCTGCCCCGGGCCTGAACATTACCCATCCGTACGCGTATTGCCCAGCCCGGGGATGCCCGACCCGGCCCGGACCGCTAGAATTGGCGGGTTCGTTTACCCCCGGATTGCCATGACCCTGCGCCTGCACAACAACCTGACGCGGCAGCTGGAGCCGTTTGCTCCGCTCGACCCCGCCGCCCCCACCATGTATGTGTGCGGCCCCACGGTCTACAACTATGTACATATCGGCAATGCGCGCGGCCCGGTGGTGTTCGGGGTGCTGGCCGACCTGCTGCGTCGCCGGTACGGAAAACTGCGCTACGCCCGCAACATCACCGACGTTGACGACAAGATCAATGCCGCGGCCAAGGATCAGGGGGTGCCGATCTCGGCCATCACCGACCGTTTTGCCGCCGCCTACCGCGAGGACATGGCCGCGCTGGGCGTGGTGCCGCCGGAGATCGAGCCGGAGGCCACCGCGCACATGCCGCAGATCATCGCCATGATCGAGCAGCTGATCAGCACCGGCCACGCCTATGCCGCCGAGGGCCATGTGCTGTTCTCGGTCAGCAGCTTCGCCGACTACGGCAAGCTCTCGCGCCGCGACCCGGAGGAAATGCTGGCTGGCGCGCGCGTCGAGGTAGCCCCCTACAAGCGTGACGCCGGCGACTTCGTGCTGTGGAAGCCCTCCAGCGACGACCTGCCGGGCTGGGACTCGCCCTGGGGCCGTGGCCGTCCGGGCTGGCATATCGAGTGCTCGGCGATGGCCGCGGCGCACCTGGGCCCGACCATCGATATCCACGCCGGCGGCGTCGACCTGCAGTTCCCGCACCACGAGAACGAGATCGCGCAAAGCGTCTGCGCCCACGGCGGACAGACCTTCGCCCGCTTCTGGCTGCACAACGGCATGCTCAACTTCGGCGGCACCAAGATGAGCAAGTCGATCGGCAACATCGAGCGGGTGCACGACCTGGTGCGCCAGCACCCGCCGGAAGCGCTGCGCTATGCGCTGCTGTCGGCGCATTACCGGCAGCCGTTGGAGTGGTCCGATGCGCTGATCGAGCAGTCGGTGCGCACGCTGGACCGTTTGTACGGCACCTTGCGTGACCTGGTTGATGTCAGCATTGAGGGCGCTATTCCAGCCGGCGTCGAGGCGGCGCTGGACGACGACCTCAACACACCGTTGGCACTGGCCGAAGTGGCCCGTATCGCCAGCGAAGCGCGCAAGGCCGAGTCCAGCGAAGAGAAGTCGCGCCTGAAGCGTGAGCTGCTCGGCGCAGGCCTCGCTCTTGGCCTGCTGCAGCAGGCGCCGGCCGAATGGTTCGGGCGTGGTGCCGAAGCCGGCGACGATGCACGTATCCAGGCCTTGATCGACGAACGCATCGCCGCCAAGCAGGCACGCGATTTCGGCCGTGCCGATGCCATCCGCGACCAGCTGGCTGCGGAGAACATCGTGCTGGAAGACACGCCGCAGGGTGTGCGCTGGAAGCGGGGTTGACGCCTCCTTTCGCCGCACCCTCACCCCAACCCATCTCCCGGAGGGAGAGGGGCTAAAGCGAAAGCTGCAATCGCACACATGGCGTCGGCTCGCGGCGCACTGAGCCCCTCTCCCACCGGGAGAGGGGTTGGGGTGAGGGCAACAACGCCCCGACCCACTCCAAAGCCCCTCGCCGCCAACGCGACCGGCCAAGCACAGGACCAACGATGATCAACTCCCCCTTCCCGCTCGAACCCAGCCCCGCCGAAGCCCAGGCCGCCATTGCCGAGGAGTTTTCCTTCTTCGGTGACTGGTCCGAGCGCTACCAGTACCTGATCGACCTCGGTCGCAAGCTGCCCGCCTTCCCGGAGGAATGGAAGACCGAAGAACACCGCCTGCTCGGCTGCCAGTCCATGGTCTGGATCGTCCCCGAAGGCGATGCCGACAAGCTGGTGTTCCATGCGATCAGCGACTCGGCCATTGTCTCGGGCCTGATCTACCTGGCGCTGCGCGTGTACTCGGGCCGCTCGGCCACTGAGATCCTCGCCACCGATCCGGACTATGTATCCGCCATTGGCCTCGCCAAGCACCTGTCGCCGACCCGCAGCAACGGCCTTGCCGCGATGCTGGCCTTCATCCGCGATACCGCCCAAGCCAAGCAGTGAACAACACCGGTTCCATCTCCGAGTTGTTGCGCCAGCCCGGCTACGTCCAGCTGCTGCTGTACCGCATCGCTGGCATGCTGTCCTACCAGATCGTCGCGGTCACGGTCGGCTGGCATATCTATGAAGTCACTCGCAATCCATTCTCGCTGGGCCTGATCGGCCTCGCCGAGGTACTGCCCTACTTCTGCGTGGCACCGTTCGCCGGCTACCTGGTCGATCACCTGCCACGCCGCAAGCTGGGCATGACCGCCTGCCTCGGGCTGATCGCCACCGCCTTGATGCTGGTCGCCGTGGCTACCGGCTGGTTGCCGGTCAAAGGCGTGTGGCCGATCTATCTGGCGGTGGCCTTGACCGGCATGGTCCGCGCCTTCCTGTCGCCGGTCTACAACGCATTGTTCGCGCGGGTGCTCAAGCGTGAGCAGTTTGCGCGTGGTGCCGGTTTCGGCACGGTGGTGTTCCAGATGGGCATGGTCATTGGCCCTGCGCTGGGCGGCGTACTGGTCGCCGTTGGCGGCAAGGGCCTGTCCTATGGCGTGGCGGCGACGATGGCAGTGCTGGCGCTGGTTGCACTGGCCTCGCTCAAGGTCAGCGAGCCGGCACCGCCGCAGACCCGTGCACCGATCTTCACCAGCATCGCCGAGGGCGCACGATTCGTGCTGTCCAACCAGATCATGCTTGGCGCGATGGCGCTGGACATGTTCTCGGTGCTGCTGGGCGGCGTGGTGGCGATGCTGCCGGCCTTCATCCAGGACATCCTGCACTACGGCCCGGAAGGCCTGGGCATCCTGCGCGCGGCACCGGCACTGGGCTCGATCGCGGTCGGCCTGTGGCTGGCCCGCCATCCCCTGCGGCGCAATGCTGGCCGTGTACTGCTGTTTGCAGTGGCGGGTTTCGGCCTGTGCGTGATTGCCTTCGGCCTGTCCAGGAGCTTCTGGCTGTCGGCGGCGATCCTTGTGTTCTACGGTGCCTGCGACGGCGTGTCGGTGGTGGTGCGCTCGACCATCATGCAGCTGGTGACCCCGGATGAAATGCGCGGCCGGGTGTCGTCGATCAACGGCATCTTCATCAGCTCGTCCAACGAGCTGGGCGCGTTCTACGGCGGCAGCATGGCGCGTCTGCTGGGCCTGGTGACAGCCGTGGTGATCGGCGGTTGCGCGGTGCTCGGCGTGGCCGCGGTCACCGCATGGAAAGCGCCGCAGCTGCGCAAACTGGACAACCTGCAGGATCTCTAGCCAGATCGACGCCGGGGCAAGCAGCACACCTGCCCCGGCGCATCCCTCTCAAGCAGAAGCACGCATCAGGGTGCGTAGTCGCTGGCCTGGGCTTTCTCGAAGGCCTGCTGCGCACGGATATCACGCGATGACGCGCCTACACGCAGATTGTAGGTACCCGCGTCCGCCACCCAGCGGCCGCGGCCTGTGTCGAACGAGGCCAGATCCCTGCCTTCGATCTCGAACTGCAGCACCTGCGACTGACCCGGTTGCAGCACGCCCGTTTTTCCGAATGCGCGCAACTCCTGACTCGGCTTCTCAAACACGCCCTGCGGCGCGCTGACATAAACCTGTGCGACTTCGCTGCCCGCCACCTTGCCGGTGTTGGTGACTTTCACACTGGCCCGCACCGTTCCGGTGCCACTGACATCCACTTTCAGGTCGGTATAGCCGAACGTGGTGTAAGACAGGCCGAAACCAAATGGATAGGCCACCTCCACCTTGCGCGTATCAAAGTGGCGATAGCCCACCCAGATACCGTCGGTGTACTCCACCTCGGCAGCACGCGCGACGTGACCGAAGATCGAGTTCGCGTTTGGATCCGGGCCCAACAATTCCTTGCCTGGAAAACCTTTGCTGGCCGGATAGTCATCCAGTTCCATCGCAAACGTATCGACAAGTTTGCCCGACGGGTTCACCGCGCCGGACAGCACATCAGCAATGGCATTGCCTGCCTCCTGGCCGGGCTGCCACGCCAACAGGATGGCATCGGCGAAGTGGCTCCAGCTGGCTGTCTCGATCACACCACCGATGTTGAGCACCACCACCAGCTTCTTGCCTTGCGCATGGAATGCCCTGGAAGTGCGTTCCAGCAGTGCGTATTCGACAGCGGTCAGTTTGAAATCACCTTCAGCCTTGCGATCAATGAACTCGCCCGAGCCACGGCCGATGGTCACCACAGCCACATCCTGCTGCCGCGCCAGTGCCTGCAACTCGTCATCACTCACGCCCTTTTCTGCGATACGTGGCTTGCTCAGGTACCACTCGGTCTTCGGAAGCTTCGACACCTCTTCATCGATGTAACGCGTGTAGTCCTGCTCCAGCCCACCTGCATTGCTGAAGCCTGCGTTTTCCAATCCACGGGCAAGCGTGATGGCATATGCCTCGTTGACGTCACCGCTGCCGGTCCCGCCGATGTTCACTTCGTAGCTGCCGTGGCCAAGCAAAGCCAGCCGGGCTTTGCTGGCAAGCGGCAGCGCCGCCGCGTTGTTCTTCAGCAACACCATGCCTTGCGTGGCCGCATTCCGGGAAATCGCTGCGTTGGCCGGTAAATCCGGCTGGTCCGAGCGTGGCAGCTGTTTGAAGGCACGACTGCGCAACACCAACTCCAGCACGCGCTGCACATTGCGATCCAGCACCGCCTCGTCCAGCGCACCGCTGCTCACCGCGGCCAGGATCGCGGCACGCTGCTTGCCCGTACCTGGCATCAGCATCTCGTTGCCGGCCTGCATCTGCGCGACCGCATTCGAGCCACCGAACCAATCGGTCATCACCACCCCCTGGTAACCCCATTGGGCGCGCAACACATCCGTCAGCAGCCATTTGCTCTCCGAGGTGTAGCTGCCATTGAGCTTGTTGTAGCTGGTCATCACCGTCCATGGCTGGCCTTTGCGTATTGAGATCTCGAAACCCTTCAGGTAGATCTCACGCAACGACCGCTCATCTACTTTTGCATTGATGGTGTTGCGGTTCCATTCGTGGTTGTTGACGGCGAAGTGCTTGAGGGATGCGCCGACACCGCGAACCTGCAACCCACTCACCAGCGCTGCCGCCATTTCGCCGCTGACCACCGGATCTTCGGAGTAGTACTCGAAATTTCGCCCGCCCAACGGATAGCGATGGATGTTCTGCGCCGGTGTCAGCATCACGTCGATGCCATAGGCAGCAGCCTCATCGCCGATGGCGGCACCTACCTTGCGCACCAGAGCAAGGTCCCAGGAACTGGCCAGGGCGCTGCCAATCGGGAATGCGGTGGCATGGAAGGTTCTGCCCGGGGCATCCTTTCGGGCAGGTTCGATACGCACCCCCGCCGGACCATCAGCCAACACCAGCGAAGGAATGCCAAGCCGTGGTACCGCCACGGTTGCGCCCGCAGCACCGGGCACCTTGTCCTCCATCGCACCCACTACCGGGGCCTGCATGTCCTCGGACAGACCAGGAATATTCATGCCCTGCCCAGTCGCCAGCTCGACCTTCTCCTGCAGGGTCAATGCCGCTATCACCTGCGCCATTGGTGCTTTGCCCAATTGCGGGAGCTCCGTGGCCTGCGCCGCGTTCATCACCAAGGCCGTTATCACGGTGCTGATCAACAGCGGCGTGAATCCAGGATTTTTCTGCATTGTTGCCATTCCACGTGCTCCGGTTCTCACCTGGCTCTTTGCGCCAGGTGCTGCGTTTTGGAAGTGAAGCGCCCACAAACAGGCAGCGCACAATCATTCAGGTGAAACTGCAGGCAACACTCCACCGCCAACGCCGTCTTGGCGCTGCCTGCCCTGTTGCGGTACGAAAGTCCTACCAGCGAAGCTGCCGAGGACGAGGCAGTAAACCTAGCTGCAAGTACGCTTGTCAAAAACTGTGATAGGGGTACAGTTTCCTGGCAGATGGCGCGAGCGGACGGCATCACTACACCGGGCGCTGTTCCGCAATCGGGCCGAACGTTGCCACGCGCCATACCGACCTTGCCCATCACCTGCACGCCGATGCTCGCCCAAGGGCGACAAGCGGCATCAACAGATTCTCTATGCCGCAACGCGCGTGTTCGCCCGCGATGGCTACAGCAATGCATCCATTGCCGAGGTCGCAAGCAATGTCGGCCTGACCCTGCCCGGCCTATTGCATTACTTTCCCTGCAAGACCGACATGCTGTTGGCGGTTCTGGAGGTCCGCGATCAACGCAGTCCGCGCCTGCCGGACTATCCGCAGGACTACACGCTTGAGGACGCAGCCCGCAGGACCACCGCTTCCGTGGTCGCAGGTGGCGGATCAATTGCGTCTGGTCAATCGCGCCAATGCCGAGATACCCGGCGTGATCCGCGCATTCTCGCTGCTCAGCGCCGAGAGCCTTGGCGAGGATCATCCTGCACAGGGTTGGTTCCACCAGCGCTCAGGACTGATGCTCCAACACATCGCGCACAGCCTGCGCCACGGTCAGGAATCCGGAGAGATAGATCCCACCATCGATCCGGACCAGATCGCAGCCGAACTCATCGCGATGATGGATGGTTTGCAATTGCTATGGCTGCGCCCCCCGACAAGGTCCAGCTCGTCAGGTACTTCGAGGACTACCTTCACCGACTGGGGCAAGCATTGGCATCGCGTTGATGCGACAGCTGCGAATCCAACGTGGGCAATGCCCAACACGCACACCAGAACGCGTCGGGAGATACCGCGCCCAGCAGCAAGCCGATGTCACGAATTGCTGGTTGCATCTCCAACCCGGCAAGCAAAAGCGCGCTTGTTGCAAGCAAAATCGACGAGAACGACTGCACACGCCACCCACCCAGCAGGGAAAGCATGAACACCGACGAGGCTGCTCATGATGAGGGTGAGCGCTGCCTGAGCACAGCATGGGAACTGGCATCCAGTGCTTCGATGCCTGCAGCGAGCGAACTGAAGTCACCTTGGCCAAGAAGCCGCTCAAGATCCCCGCAGGCATCAGCAACCTCTGTCGCATGAATCATCGCAAATGCGCCACGGATCGAGTGCAGCTCCGCGCCAATCCGCGCCCGGCCGGTGTTGGTCATCGCCGCAGCCGCGGTGAAAGCCGCCAACTCGTCATGCAAGCTGTGCAGCGAATCGTCCAGCGAATCGAGCAGCGCCTGATGCACTTCCACAGGCAGGGGACCTTTCATCAAGCCGCCCTCCTTCCTAGCTTCAAGTGACGACTGCCTGCCATGCAGGTGCCGCCGAATCATCTTGTCCAGCGCGTCCAGCAGAATAGGCTTGGTAGCGACCTCATCGATGCCGATGTCCTTGCAGCGCTGGCGATCGCGTTCGGAGGCATGCGCGGTGATCGCAATTATCGGGATGCCAGCACCCTGTTCCCGCAATTTGCGCGCCAATGTATAGCCGTCCATGCCCGGCATGTTGAGGTCCGTCATCACCAGGTCGTACTCCCGTTCAGCGAGCAGGATGAGTGCCTCATGACCATCCCCTGCCTGATCCGACACATGGCCCAATGTCTGCAACTGAAGGCGTATCAGCTGCCGGTTGGCCGGATGGTCATCAACCACCAACATCCGCAAGCCCGATGATGCAACGGCCTCGGATGGCTTGGCCGCGGCAGCGGCTTCGAGCTGCACGGGAGCGTCCTCACTCGCCGGCAGAGGCAGGGTAACCAGGAACGTGCTACCGGCACCGGCCTCGCTGTGCACGCTGATCGTCCCGTTCATCAGGTCGGCCAGACGACGGCACAGCGCCAAGCCCAGGCCGCTACCACCATAACGACGGGTGATGGTTGAGTCTGCCTGGCTGAAGGTCTGGAACAGCGACTTCTGCTGTTCCGGAGTCATGCCTATGCCGGTATCACTGACGCCGATAACAATATCCGAATCCCGTCGATGCTCGTCCCGCAGATAGATCTCCAGCAACACGTCACCTTGTTCCGTGAACTTGATGGCATTGCCGAGCAGGTTATAGATGATCTGCCGAATGCGGATGGGATCGCCGATATACGCCGCCGCAAGTGAATCATCCATGCTCAGGTCCAGCTGCAGCCCTTTAGCGTGTGCAGATGGCAGAAAGAACTCAACTGCCTGTTGTGCCAGCGCTTTCATATCGAAACTGATCGCCTCGATACTCATCTGGCCGGATTCGACTTTCGAGAAGTCCAGAATGTCGTTGATGACGCCCAGCAAGGTCGAAGACGATGACGCCACGATTCGCAGCTGCTGCAGCTGATCTTCCGAAAGCGGCGTGCGCTCCAGCAACTCGAGGTTCCCAAGAATGGTATTGAGCGGCGTCCGTATCTCATGGCTCATCGTCGCCAGAAATGCGGACTTCGCATGGCTGGCATCCTCGGCCAACTGGCGGGCTTGCTCCAGCTCGTGCTGGGTTTTCTTGCGCAGGGTGATGTCCTTGAAGTTGCACAGAAGGACATCCAGACCCAGGTACTTGGTACGCACACTGCTGACCAATAGATCGCAGCTGGACCCATCTTCCAAGGCAAGCTCGAACTCCCGCTCACTTTGACCACCACCCGTGACACTGTTGAACAGCGCAAGAAAGCGGCTATGCAAGGGCGGATCGCCTCGCCGCGCGGCTTCCGCATAATCAAGCATCGTGGCGTTCTGCAACAGGACCTGACCACTGGACACGGAAAGCAGTGCCAAGCCAAAGGGCGCGGTGGTCACAATCGTTCGATTGAGATCCTCACTCTCGATGATGCGCTGTGAGCGCGCGAAGCCTGGCTTGAACACCTTCCGGTCAATGAGCAGCAGCACCGTCCATACAAAACCAATCATCAACAGCATTGCACCGATGTAGCTGACCAGGCGAGGCCACAATGCCGCCATGACCGTGCGCCATGAGAAGGCATGCAACAACCTCCAGCCCGAACTGGATATTTCGTCACTGACGATGAAGTAGCCGTCGCGATAGCTCAGCCTCTGCAACGCCTCGTGCGGAACGCCACTCGAAATACGCAGCACGTCAGCCGTGGTGCCCTCCTTTGCCGAGCCGAGCAGAAGCTCCCCTGTTGGGCCGACAATGAGCGATGCCTCGTTCGGATCCTCGCCAGCCAGCAACGGTGCCAGCATCTGGGTCGGATAGGATGCCACGAACACGGCAAAAAGCTTGCCTTCCGACGCCGCGCCCTGCACGAGCCGTATCGAGGAGATGCCGGTCAGTGGATCCGGCTCAGGTGGCAACCACAGGGGGACCTTGGTATCGAGCAGGCGAGCTTGGGCCGCCGGCGTGCCCAGATCCCCAAGGTCCGGCACGATGCGCTCAAGCAGACTGGCAGCGCTCGCCTCCTTCATCTGCTGCGCTACCGCACCGTCAGGTAGCGGCCCCAGGACGATGAAGCGCCGATCGGGACTGAAGAGGTAGCCCGCTGCTGCCAGCTCCTGGGAATACGCACCCGACTGGTAGCTCACATCGTCCGCCATCCGCAGGTAGGCGCCGAAACGCTCAGCCGGGTAATCCAGGCTGATGTCGCCGATGACAAGTGCAGGCGGGAGGCTGCTGTTCCGTTGCAGGACCATCCGTCCGTTCGCATCGGCGAAGCGCTTCATCAGCGAGGGATCCGGCTCCTGCCGCATCGACCACACGTACTCCTCCTGCCGCACACCGATACGGAGTGACGCTTCACGTACCGCAAACATCGCCCGCAACGTTGTCCTGCGCAGTACGTATTCGGTATGGCGACCGGCGACATAGTCCTTTACCTGCGATTGCACCATCACCACGGTGACGGCAATCAGTACCAATGAAGTCACCAGCCCGCCAACGTATAGCAGCAACCGCTGATGTCGGCTCAGGAGGCTGAGCGGGCTGCCGTCCGAGGACGCCCCGCTCTCTGTGCCGGAAACCTGCGAAGGGCCAACTGATTGCGCTGCCATCTGTCCATGCCTTGGCCGGAAGTTGCCCCATCATAGATTCCCGCAGCGACATTCTGACGATCCGCAGCGGGCAAGCAGGCGGGATGCGTCAGTCAAATACCCCTTGAACTGGATGCCCGCAGGAGGCCAGCCCGGCCCTGCGCCCTCGTAGCCGACGCGCCACCGCGCCGGGAGCAGCTACTCGCCACGCCCGATTCGAGCTCCAGCAACCAGACAGGCTGAAGCAGCGGCCAACAAAAACCCCGCCGAAGCGGGGTTCCTGTGTTCAACAGCTGCGGCAGGCCTCAGTCGCCCTGCTGCTTCTGCAGGTGCTCCCAACGCTCCTGCGCATCAATCGTGCGTTCGGCGGTGAGGCGGGCTTCCAGGCGATCCAGACCGATGTCCTCGCCGGTATCCACGCAGAAACCATAGTCGCCGGCTTCCAGACGCTTCAGCGTGCTGTCGATCTTGCCGATCAGCTTGCGGTAACGGTCGCGGGTACGCAGTTCCAGCGAATTTTCCGTCTCACGGGTTGCACGCTCGGCTTCATCGCCGATGTCACGCACTTCCTCGCGCAGGTTCTCGATGGTCTGCTTCGATTCCTCGACCAGGTCCGCACGCCAGTTGAGCAGGCGCTGGCGGAAGTACTCCTGCTGCAGCGTGCTCATGTATTCCTCATCTGCAGACGGCTTGTAGCCAGCCGGCAGGATCGGACGGCCAGTGGCCTCGTCGACGTTGTATTCGACAACCTTGTACTTGCTGCGCGGTGCCGGGGCGGTCGAACGCGCGGTTACAGCGACTGCAACCTTGCCCACGGGACGGACGGCAACAGGAGCGGTGGATTTGACGGGAGTTTTGACGTTGGATTTCGAAACAGGCACGGGATTCTTGGATTGCGGGGCCTTGGCCGCTGGAGCCGGCTTGGCAGCAACCGGCGCAGGTGCCGGAGCTGGGGCCGTCTTGGCGACTTCGACCGGGACAGACTTGGCCGCCGCCGGCTTTGCAGCAGGCTTCGGTACGGACTTGACCACGGGTTTGACAGCAGTCTTGAGCGGTTTGGCAGCCACTGGTTCGGCCGCCTTCTTGACTACGGGTTTGGCAACGGGCTTGGTGGCCTTGGCAACCGGCGCAGCTGCTTTCTTGGCAACTGGCGCGGCAACCGGCTTGGTCACCTTCTTGACCGCCGCCTTCTTGGCAGGGGCCGCCTTTTTAGCGACTGCCGTCTTAACCGCAGCCTTCTTGGCGACGGGTTTGCTGGCAGGTGCTGCTGGCTTGACCGGCGTTTTCTTTGCAACCGCCTTGGTGGCGGGTGCTTTCTTCGCGGCCGGCTTGGCAGCCTTGGCCACCGGCTTGCTTGCAACCGGCTTGGACACCGCCTTCTTGACTACAGGTTTGGCGGTTTTCTTGGCGACCTTGACGGCCTTTTTTGCAGGTTTTTTAGCAGCCACGAAACGCTCTTCCTTGTTTCCCCCGGGGCCCGGGAAAGCGGGCCTTTATAGCCTACCCGACCAGCAGCAGCAACCGCGCCGGGCACCGTATGTGAACGGATGCCCGACCCGTGCAGTCCAGGTCCGGTGGCGTCACCGGACCGTTTCGCGCAGTTCGGAACGTAACCAGGCGCGCCATCGCCCCTGGCTGGCAGCGGAAAGCACGTCGTCTTTACCGGCGCCATCCCGCATCCTGCGACAAATCCTGCTCGCTTGCCAAGTGGCTTATCATTCAACCGTGATCGGCCGACTCCTCATTGCCGTACTGCGCTCCTACAAGCGCTTCATCAGCCCCCTGCTCGGGCCGCGCTGCCGTTTCTATCCCAGCTGCTCGGAATACTCCATGGACGCGATCCGTATACACGGTCCGCTACGGGGGTGTTGGCTTACCCTGCGCCGGCTGGGGCGCTGCCATCCGTTCCACCCGGGCGGACTGGATCCGGTCCCGGAGCGCGCCGATTCCCCCTCTTGCCGCTGCACAGGAAAACACTGACATGTCCTCCACGCTTATCCGCAATGCCCGCATGGTCAACGAAGGCCGTACCTTCGACGGCGACCTGCGCATCGAGAACGACCGTATCGCGCAGATCGGCAGTGGCCTGACCCCGCGCGACGGCGAGCAGGTGGTGGACGCGGCTGGCCGTTGGCTGCTGCCGGGCATGATCGACGACCAGGTGCACTTCCGCGAACCCGGCCTGACCCACAAGGGCGACATCGCCAGCGAGTCGGCTGCCGCGGTGGCCGGCGGCCTGACCAGCTTCATGGACATGCCCAACACCAACCCGCCAACCCTGGACTCGACCATCCTCGAAGCCAAGTACGAGCTGGCGAAGGGCCGCGCCTGGGCCAATTACGGCTTCTACCACGGCGCCAGCAACGACAACCTGGAAGCAATCCGCGTGCTCGACCCGAAGAAGGCGCCGGGCGTGAAGGTGTTCATGGGAGCCTCCACCGGCAACATGCTGGTCGACAACCCGGAAACCCTGGACGCGATCTTCCGCGAATGCCCGACCCCGATCATCACGCACTGCGAAGACACGCCGATGATCGACGCCAACATGAAGGCGTTCCAGGAGAAATACGGCGACGCCTTGACCCCGGACATGCACCCGGACATCCGCTCGCGCGAGGCCTGCATAAAGTCCACCCGGCTGGCGATGTCGCTGGCACGCAAGCACGGCACCCGCCTGCACGTGCTGCATATCTCCACCGCAGATGAATTGGCGCTGTTCGAGAAGGGGCCGCTGATCCGGGCCGACGGCAGCCGCAAGCAGATCACCGCCGAGACCTGCGTGCACTTCCTGCATTTCGCGCGCCCGGACTATGCCACCAAGGGCAACCTGATCAAGTGCAACCCGGCGATCAAGGAAGTGTCCGACCGCGAGGCCATCACTGCCGCCCTGGCCGATGACGTGCTCGACGTACTGGCCACCGACCATGCCCCGCACACCTGGGAAGAGAAGCAGAAGCCGTACGCTCAGGCGCCGTCCGGCCTGCCGCTGGTCCAGTACGCGCTGGTTGCCGCGCTGGAGCGCGTGCACGAAGGCAAGCTGAGCCGCGAACAGGTGGTGCAGAAGTTCGCCCACGCCCCGGCACAGCTGTTCGACGTCGAAGAACGCGGCTTCCTGCGCGAGGGTTACTTCGCCGACCTGGTGCTGGTCGAGGACGTGCCGTTCACGGTCAAGCGTGAGGACGTGCTGTCCAAGTGCGGCTGGTCGCCGTTCGAAGGCACCACCTTCCGCTCGCGCATCGCTTCCACCTGGGTCAATGGCCAGCAGGTATGGGACGGCAGCAAGCTGGTGGGCGCACCGGCCGGCCAGCGCATGACCTACGACCGTTGATGCGTTCGGTCCTGATGATGGGTGCGCTGCTGCTTGCAGCGCCCCTGCTCACCGCCCTGCCCGCGCAGGCCCAGGATGGCATCGGCAACCTGCTCGACAACCGGGTCGTGTTCCCTGCCAGTGCCTCACAGGGCGCAATGGTGATCGGCAAGGTCCCGGCCGGCAGCACGGTCCGCTACGCGGGTCGCGAGCTGCGGGTCAGTGGCTACGGCAGCGTGGTGTTCGGTATCGGCCGCGATGAGAAAGGTCCGCTGCAGGTACAGGTGCAGCGCCCGGATGGCGGCAGCGAGAGCGTTTCGATTGCGGTCGCTGCGCGCGACTGGCCGGTGGAACGGGTCAACGGCGTACCGCCGAAGACGGTGAATCCGCCGCCGGCAATCGCCGAACGCATTGCCCGTGAGCAGGCGCAGGTGACCGAATCGCGCAAGCGCGACGACAACCGCACCGACTTCACCCAGACCTTCATCTGGCCGGTGCAGGGCCGCATCAGCGGCCGCTTCGGCAATGCCCGCGTCTACAACGGACAGCCGGGCAGCGGCCATTCGGGCATGGATATCGCCGTGCCCACCGGTACGCCGGTGAAGGCGCCGGCAGCCGGCGTGGTGACATTTGTGGGCCCGGACCTGTACCTGACTGGCGGCACCTTGGTGCTGGACCACGGCTTCGGCATCAGCTCCAACTTCCTGCACCTGTCGCGGATCGACGTGAAGGTCGGCGACAGGATCGAACAAGGGCAGAGCATCGCCGCAGTTGGCGCAACCGGCCGCGCAACCGGCCCGCACCTGCACTGGGGCATGAACTGGTTCGACACCCGCATCGACCCGCTGCTGGTGCTGGAACGCGGCAAATAGGGCAAAGCGCCTGTAGCGCCGAGCCATGCTCGGCAGATGCTCCACCTGTAGCGCCGAGCCATGCTCGGCAAAGGCTTCACCTGTCGGGCCGAGCCAGGCTCGGAAAAGGCCTTCCCGGCAGAGCCTCAGCCGAGCTTGGCTCGGCTCTACCCGTGGGAGCAACGCAAGCCGCGAAGCAAATAGATCAACAGCGCAGAGCCCCCTCATCCGCCCTTCGGGCACCTTCTCCCGTAAACGGGAGAAGGGAGCGACTCCTGCAGACTCCGCCCTATCGCCTCAGCCCCGCGCAGCCCACCAGCTACGCCACAGCAGGCCCGCCGGGCTCGGCTGGTACTCACCGCCACGAATGCGCGCCTGCTGGCGACCACGCGCCAGCACGGCATAGACGCGACGTGGACGTGGGCCGGCAACGCGCGACGGCCAAGCCGCCTGCAGGGCCTTGTCCCATTCCATTTCATTGCTGAAGGCCTGCGGCACCGAAGCCGCCTGTTCCTGCAGGCGCAGCGCCAGCATCTGCGTGGTCAACGCCTCGGCAGCAGACGGTGACGGCTTGCTACCAAACATCGCCGCCTCCACCGCCGCCGCCGCCGCGGCGTACTGCGCCAACCCCTTGCGCGCCTGCGCGGCATCGGCCACAGGATCACGCGCGTCGATCAAGCTCGGCAAGGCATCGGCCAACTGTGCCCACGGTGCACGCACCGGCTCCAGCACGCGGCCCAGCGGATGCCGCGAGCGCTGCAGCTCCCAGCTGCGCAGCTCCTCGCCCCACCAGGCCAGCTTGGCGTCCTGTGGCGTGGTGTCGCCACTGGCGTTCAAGATGTCATCGAATTCCTGCAACAGCGCGAACCAGGCCACGCTGCGCTCACGATCGGCCTCATCGACAAAGCGCTCCACGAAGGCCCATTCCGGCCAACGCTCACGCCACTTGTCCAGGAAGCTGTCCAGCGCACTGCTCACATCAAACCTCGTTGTTGAATCAGGCCGAAGCCGGTTGGGTAGCTGGCCATGCGGCTGGCTGCCAAAGTTCCTGCGGTAGCTCACAAATACCGTCGGCCTGCCACGTCGACGGGTCATCCCCTTCGGGACGGTAACCCCACAACACGGCCACCGACGGCATCCCCGCAGCGCGCGCGGCGATGATGTCGCGCTCGTCGTCGCCGACATAGACGCAGGCACTGGCGGCGGTATTGATCCGCTGCGCAGCCACCTCCAGCGGCAACGGGTGCGGCTTGCGCTCGGCCAGGGTGTCGCCACCGATCAGCACCGCGCAGCGCTGCTCCCAGCCGAGCTGCGGCAGGATCAGGCGGGCCAGGTACTCCGGCTTGTTGGTCACGATGCCCCAGGTGGTGCCCGCGTTTTCCAGCGCCTGCAGCATGGTCTCAACGCCATCGAAGAGCGTCGCGTACTGGCCGATCAGCGCCTCGTAGATTTCGAGGAACTCCGGCACCAGCGCATGCCGTTCGGCATCGGCCATGTGCGGGAAGGCAACCGTCAGCATCGCCCGCGCGCCCTTGGACACCGCCGGGCGCAGCTGCTCCAGCGTCACCTTGCCCATGCCGCGAGCCTGCAGCATGCGGTTGGCGGTAACGACGAAGTCCGGCGCGCTGTCCAGCAAGGTGCCGTCCAGGTCGAACAGCACCGCTGCCGGGAACCTGCCCGCACTCATGCCTGTTCCGGCTTGACCGCGTAGGCCAGGTAGTTGATGTCGGTGCGGCTGCTCAGGCGGGCGCGATTGCGCCACGGCTCGTAGGCCATGCCACTGACGTCCTGCAGCGAGAAATCAGCAGCGCGCAGCCATGCGCCCAGCTCGGCTGGCTTGATGAATTCCTGGTAGTGGTGCGTGCCCTTGGGCAGCAGCCGGGCGATGTACTCGGCACCGACGATGGCGACCGCAAACGCCGCCGGGGTGCGGTTGATGGTGGACAGGAACAGCTTGCCACCCGGACGCAGCAGGCGATGGCAGGCAGCGATGATCGCGCCCGGGTCCGGTACGTGCTCCAGCATCTCCATGCAGGTCACCACGTCGTAGCTGCCCGGCTGTTCTGCGGCCAGGTCCTCGGCTGCCTGCACCCGGTAATCAACGCTGACGCCGGATTCCAGACCGTGCAAGCGCGCGACCTTCACCAGCTCCGGGGCCAGGTCGATGGCGGTAACCTGCGCGCCTTCCTTTGCCAGCGCTTCGCTGAGCAGGCCGCCGCCGCAGCCGATATCCAGCACCTTGGCGCCGCGCAGGGGCGCGCGATCAGCCACATACTTCAGGCGCACCGGATTCAGTGCGTGCAGCGGCTTCTGCGGGCCGTCGGCGTCCCACCAGCGGGTGGCCAATGCGGCGAACTTGTCCAGTTCGGCCTGATCGAAATTGGTGGAGGTGGAAGCTGCACTCATATCGGTTTCCTCGTGCGGCCGCGTGGGGCGGCCGGTTGCGCGGTCAGGCGCGGATGGTACGGATGCGGTCGCGCCACTGGCGCGCATTGGCGGTGATCGCGGCAATGTCCATGTCGACCAGCTGACGCTGGACCAGCTTGGGCTTGCCGGCGATCCACACGTCGCTGACCTGGTGACGGCCAGCGGCATACACCAGCTGTGACAGCACATGATGCAGCGGCTGGGTCTCCAGCGCGGACAGGTCCACGCAGGCCAGATCGGCCTGCTTGCCGACTTCGATCGAGCCGATGCGGTCGCCGAAACCCAGCGCGCGTGCGCCGCCCAGCGTCGACGCACGCAACGTGGTGGCCGCGTCCAGGGCGGTGGCGTCATTGGCCACGGCCTTGGCGAGGATGGCCGCGGTGCGGTTCTCGCTGAACATGTCCAGATCGTTGTTGCTGGCGCAGCCGTCGGTGCCGATCGCCAGATTGACGCCGGCCCTGACCAGCGCACAGGCCGGGCAGAAGCCCGACGCCAGCTTCAGGTTGGATTCCGGGCAATGCACCACGCTGACCCCACGCTCGCCGCACAGGTGGATCTCGGCCTCGGTCAGCTGGGTCATGTGCACCGCGATCAGGCGCTCGTTGACCAGGCCAAGGCGATCCAGTCGCGCCAATGGGCGCTGCCCGTGCAGCGCGATGGAATCGGTGATTTCCTGTGCGGTCTCATGCGTGTGCAGGTGAACGCGGCTGTCGAGCTGGTCGGACAGCATCCGCACCCGCTCGAAATTGGCATCGCTCACCGTGTACGGCGCATGCGGCGCGAAGGCGGTGCCGATCAGCGCATCGTCGCGCCAGGTATCGTGCAGTTCGGTGGCGCGGGCGAAGTACTCGTCGTCGGTCCTGGCCCAGGCGCTGGGGAAATCGATGATCACCGAGCCCACCAGCGCACGGAAGCCATGCTTCTTGTAGACGGCGGCCTGTACGTCGGCGAAGAAGTAGTTTTCGTTCGCACAGGTGGTGCCACCGCGCAACATCTCGGCGATGGCCAGGGTGGTGCCGTCGGCAACGAATTCCGGCCCGATCACCGCCGCTTCCACCGGCCAGATGTGCTCGCGCAACCAGGTCATCAGCGGCAGGTCGTCGGCAACGCCGCGCAGCAGCGTCATCGGGTTATGGGTGTGGGCATTGACCAGGCCCGGGATCAGCGCCGCTTCCGGGCGCGATACGACCTGCCTGGCGCTGAAACGCGCGCGGGCCTCGGTACGCGGCAGCACCGCGACGATGACACCGTTGCTGACCGCCACCGCGTGGTCCTCAAGCACCACTGCATGCGGCTCTACCGGCACCACGTAACCGGCTTCGATCAACAGATCGCATTGCTGGGGTTGGATATCACTCATGCCGGCTCACCTCTGGATCTGTTGCTGTATTCATCCAGCCAAGGCTGGATGCGAAAAAGGCTTCGAGCTTCCCTAAGGTCGCCCGAAGCCCAATGTTACCTGCGTCGCTATGCCGGCCTTGGCGGGGATCGCGCAAAGGCAAATGCCGAAGCCAGAGCGCCCCCCGCCTGCGCGGGGATGACCAGCCGATGCAAATGCCGGAGCCAGCGCAAGTGCTGGAGCCAAAGCCAAGGCAAGAGCGATCCCCGCCTGCGCGGGGATGACGTAATGGCAAAAGCGTTTGCGCTTGCGCAAACGCGCCATTACGTCACTTGACGCGGGCTGAGTATTCGCCCGAACGCGTATCAACGCGGATGATTTCATCCTGGTTGACGAACAGCGGCACGCGCACCACGGCGCCCGACTCCAGGGTGGCCGGCTTGCCGCCGCCGCCCGAGGTGTCACCACGCACGCCCGGATCGGTCTCGACGATCTTCAGCTCGACGAAGTTCGGCGGGGTCACGTCGATCGGGGTGCCGTTCCACAGGGTCACCACGCAGGACTCTTCGCCCTTGAGCCACTTCTCGGCGCCGTTCATGCCGGCCTTGTCAGCCTGCACCTGCTCGAAGGATTCCGGGTCCATGAAGTGCCAGTACTCGCCATCGCTGTACATGAAGTTCATGTCGGTATCGACCACGTCCGCTGCATCCAGCGAATCGGTCGACTTCATGGTCACTTCCTGGGTACGGCCGTCCTTGATCAGGCGGTACTTCACGCGGGTGAAGGCCTGGCCCTTGCCCGGCTTGACGTATTCGGTGTCGATGATGACAGCCGGCTGGTTGTTGACCAGGATTTTCATCCCGTTCTTTACGTCGTTCATGCCGTAACTGGCCATGCTGAAACTCCTGAATTGGCAAAACCGCCGCGTGTTGCGGACGGCCGGATTAGAATGGAACGCCCGCCGTCTGGTGGGCCATCTGTTTTTCTGACCGCCAATGATAACCGCAGCCCCCGCCCTCACTCCAGAAAAAGCCATCCTGACCCTGCCCGACGACCGCTGGCAGGCGCACTGGCGCCAGGCCATCCGCGATCCGGCGGAGCTGCTGGCCATGCTGGGACTGGATGCCGAAGCGGTCGGGGTTTCGGCCGAGGCACTGGCGCAGTTCGCGCTGCGGGTGCCGCGCGGCTTTGTCGCCCGCATGCGCCCTGGCGACCCGACCGACCCCCTGCTGCGACAGGTATTGCCGATCACCGACGAGATGCAGATCGTGCCCGGGTTCAGCTTCGACGCCGTCGGCGACGGTGCGGCCAAGAAAGCCACCGGCGTGATCCAGAAGTACCGCGGCCGCGCCCTGCTGGTCACCACCGGCAGCTGCGCGATCAACTGCCGTTACTGCTTCCGCCGCCACTTCGACTATGCCGGCGAGAACGCCGCCAAGGGCGGCTGGCGCGAGGCGGTGGCGGCGATCGCCGCCGACCCGGGCATCGACGAGGTCATCCTCTCCGGTGGCGACCCGCTGTCGCTGAACACCTCCAAGCTGGCCGAGCTGACCGATGCCCTGGCCGCCATCCCGCACATCAAACGCCTGCGCATCCACAGCCGCCTGCCGGTGGTCCTGCCCGAGCGCGTGGACGACGGCCTGGTGCAATGGCTGGCCAGCCTGCCCTGGCCGGTGGCCTTCGTGCTGCATGCCAACCATGCCAATGAATTCGACGCCCAGGTGGATGCCGCCCTGGCCCGCATCCGCCGCACCGGCGCACAACTGCTCAACCAGGCGGTATTGCTACGCGGCGTCAACGACGAGCTGGACGCACTGGCGGCATTGAGCGAGCGCAGCTTTGCTGCCGGCGTGATGCCTTACTACCTGTACCAGCTGGACAAGGTACAAGGCGCGGCCCACTTTGAAGTCAGTGACGAGCAGGCGCTGGCCCTGCACGCCGCGCTGATGGCCCGGCTGTCCGGTTATCTGGTGCCCAAGCTGGTGCGCGAGATCGCCGGCGACACCAGCAAGCGACCGCTCTGAGACAGAGCGGCCGGGTTTCCGCGGGCCAACCAGGCGGCCAGGTCAGCGCACCGCCGCCATCGCACCGCGTTCGAGCAGGCTCACCAGGCCAGCCGCCTCCAACGGCCGTCCCAGCCAGTAACCCTGGACCAGATCGCAGCCTCGCTGGCTGAGCAGCTCGAACTGCGCCTCCTGCTCCACCCCCTCGGCCACCACGGTAATGCCCAGCGCGTGGGCCATGGCGATGATGGCCGTGGTCAAGGCCAGATCGTCGGGATCGCGCTCCATGTCGGCAACAAAGCTGCGGTCGATCTTGACCCCGTCCACCGGTACCTGGCGCAGGTGGCTGAGCCCGGAGAAGCCGGTGCCGAAGTCGTCCAGCCACACCTTCACCCCGGCCCGGTGCAGCTTTTCCAGCAGGGACACCGCCAGCATCTCATCGCCGATGACCGCCGTTTCGGTCAGTTCCAGATGCAGGCGCGAGGCCGCCAGCCCCGATCCGAGCAAGCTGCTTTCAACCTCCTGCAGCAGGTCACCGTTACGCAGTTGCTTGGGCGAGACATTGACCGAGATGAACAACTCCTCGCCCAGCGCATTGCGCGGCCACTGCTGGGCCTGCTCACAGGCCGCGCGCAACACCTTGGGGCCGATCATCTGGATCAGGCCGCTCTGCTCGGCCACGTCGATGAACACCGACGGTGGGATTGCGCCCAGCGCCGGGTGATCCCAGCGCAGCAGCACCTCCACGCCACACAGCATGCGATCGCGGGTGCGGAAGATCGGCTGGTAAACCAGACGCAGCTCGTTGCGCTCCCAGGCTCCACGCAGTTCCTGCTCCAGGTGCAGGCGCCGCTCCACCGCATGGTCCATGGCCAGGTTGTAGTAACGGAAACAGTTCTTGCCGGCCAATTTGGCCTGGTACATCGCGATATCGCCATTTTTCAGCAGCGCGGTGGCGTCAACTGCATCCTCCGGGAACAAGGTGATGCCAATCGAGCTACCGAGGAAGATCTCGCGCTGCTGCACGTGCAGCGGCTTGCCCAGATCAACCACCAGCCGCTCGGCCAGCTGCTTGGCGATCTCGGCAGCGCTGCTTTGGCCCTGGCTGATCAGGATGACGAACTCATCACCGCCGAACCGCGCCAGCAAGGCGTCGTCCCCACCAATCTGCTCAACGGCGCTGGAGATGTGCTGCGCAAACTGCAGCAGGGCATCGTCGCCGGCCTCATGCCCCAGCGTGTCATTGACCCGCTTGAACTCATCGATATCAATGAACAGCAGCGCCAACCCACGCCCAGCCGCCTGCGCGCGCAGCAAGCGGTGGTCCAGGGCTTCACGGAAAGCGAGCCGGTTGGTCAAGCCGGTGAGTGCATCGGTATAGGCCATCTGGCGCACGTCACGATCGTGCCGGGCAATGCTCTGGCTCATCCGATCGAAGGTGCGCAGCAACTCCCCGACCTCGTCGCCGCGTCGGGTCGCCTGCGCCTCGATCAGGTAATCGCCGCGCTCGATACGCTGCGCCGCCGCGCCCAACCAGCGGATCGGCCGCACCAGCGTGTACTGCACGTAGAACGCCATTACGCAGACAAAACCGAGCAACAGCAGCATCAGGCCCAAGGCCCAGCCCAGTTCCCGCCGCTGTGTCTCCTGCATGCGCTGTTCCAGCGCCTGCATGGACTTGGCTTCCTGGGCACGCACCGGCGCCAGGTTCATGCCTACACGCAGCCCGCCCAGCGGCTGGTCACCAATCGCCAGCGGTACATCGACCTCGAGTATCGACGGCGACTCCTGCACCAGCGGTTTGCGCGAACGCACCGCCGCGTTGGCAAAGGGGTCATTCATCGGCTGGCCATAACCGGCCACATCGAACGAACCATCATGGATCAGCCGCCCTTCCGGGTCGTAGACCAGCACGTAGCTGACCGACTTCTGCCGCGCCGTATTGCGCACCGCTGCACCGATGGCAGCAAAATCGGCGTAATACAGTGGATTTATCAGCGTATCGGCCAAGGCATTGGCCAGGGCGGTGCCGCGCTCACGCACGCCCTGGTCGAACACCTGGCTCAGCACCTCGCCACTGTTGCGCAAGGCCTCGCGCTGGGCAGCAGCCTGGCGCACCAGCATCAGCCCGACAATCGCCACCACCACCAGCAGCACCACGGCACTGCCTGCCAGGAAGCGGGCCTGCAATCCAAACCGGGGCGTGCTCATTCCACCTCCATCCGGATACGGACCAGACCACGGCGCAGACGCTCCAGCGCGCGCAGGTTGTCCGGGTCGACGGGGTGAAAGCCCGTGGTTCCAAAAAACTTGGCCAGCGCCGGCCCGGCCACCGGGTCACTACTGGCCTGCAGCAACACCTGCTGCAGGCGATCACGTACCGCCGGATCGAGGTCGGCGCGCACCATTTCCACTGCACGCGGGATCGGCTCGCTGCGATACAGCACCCGCATGTCCTGGCGGAAGGCTGGCGGCATGGCCTGGTCGTCACTCCAGTCGATGCTGCTGATCACCCCGGCATCCACCACCCGCTTGTGTACATAGGTGGAGATGTTCAGTTCCGTGCGCACGAACACATACCCCACCGAGTCCTCGACCGGGGTGTCGCGCGGGTCCAGCAGGATTTCAGGCTGCAGGTCGTGGTCGAGCAGCTCCATGGCCGGCACCAGGTAGGCACTGGTGGACAGCGCGCTCTGCAGTGCCAGGGTACGCCCGCGCAACCCCTCCAGCGTGGTGATCGGGCTGTCGCGGCGCACGAAGAACACGCTGTGATACGTGCCCACGCCATTGCGCTCGGTCAGCAGCAAGGGCTTGGCGCCCGCCCGCTGGCCCAGCGCCATCGCCGTGCCCGAAGTCTCGGTGACCCAATCGACCCGGCCGCGCCGCAGATAGCTGCCCATCTGCTGCGCGTCCTTGGCCATCAGGATGCGTCCTTCGACGATCCCGACATCGCGCATGCGCGGCACCACATAGTCCAGCAGTGGCTTGAGTTGGTCGTAATGCGACTTCGGATCATCGCTGATCCGCCCCAAGACCAATACCGAACGATCAACCGCCGCCACCGCTACGGGCTGCAGTGCAGCCAGTGTCAGTGCGGCTCCCCAAAGCCATCGCAAGACACCCAAAACGACACCCCCTAATCCATCCCCACAGAGTACCGCTTTTAGCAAAGCGTGATGCAGTCCTCAGCCCTTGTCTGTCGAGGCCAGTCGGGCCATGCGCTGGGCATCGGACAGGATGCCGCGCATCAGCCTGACCTCCTGTTCGGACAGGTCAGCTTTCATGAACAGACGACGGAGCTTGCGCATGGCCGATTCCGGAGCGCGGCCCTTGTGGAAGTCAATCTGGTCCAGGGTATCGCCCAGCTGGCCGAACATCCCTTCCAACTGGGCATGGCTGGCAGGGGCTTCGTCGCGGCCAGGCTCAGCCACTACCGGCGCTGCCACGCCGGGCTGCGCTTCCAGCACCGCCATGCGAACCTCGTAGGCCAGGACCTGGACCGCGGCGGCCAGGTTCAGCGAGCTGAACTCGGGATCGGACGGGATGTGCACGGCGGCATGGCAGAGCTGCAGCTCCTCATTGGTCAAACCGGTGCGCTCGCGACCGAACACAAAGGCCACTTCCGCCGGTTCGGCTGCCTTGGCCACGGCGCGTTGTCCGGCCACTTCCGGCAGCAGCTCTTCCAGCTGCACCCGCCGCGCGCGCGCGGTACAGCCCATCACCAGGCGGCAATCGGCCACCGCTTCGGCAAGGCTGGCGAACACCGGCGCATCGCCGAGCACGTCCTCGGCACCGGCCGAGCGCCGGAAGGCGTCCTCGTCCAGGGGCTTTTCCGGGGCCACCAGGACCAGCCGTGCCAGCCCCATGGTCTTCATCGCACGGGCCGCCGCGCCGATGTTGCCGGGGTGCTGGGTGCCAACAAGAACGAAGCGAATATGAGCGGAAACAGACATGGCGTTAAAAAATCAGGAGCGAGACAGCTGTAGATGGTAAACTGCGCGGCCGGTCAATGCGCCGGACCCGCTCTTTTCCCCCGCCAATCCGATCTCTGCCTTCACGGGAGCCTTTCGCCATGCAGAAACCCGCCGTAACCGTCATGGTCAAGGCCGCCCGCCTCGCCGGCAACGTCCTGCTCCGCAACATCAACAAGCTTGAAGCCCTGAACGTGGTACAGAAGGGTCGGATGGATTACGCCAGCGAAGTCGATGCCGACGCTGAAAAGGTAATCGTCAAGGAACTCAAGCGCGCCTATCCGGAATACGGCATCTTCGGTGAAGAAGGTGGCATCCAGGGCGTCAACCGCATGATGTGGGTGATCGACCCGCTCGATGGCACCAGCAACTACCTGCGCGGCTTCCCGCACTACTGCGTCTCCATCGCCCTGGTTGAAAACGGCGAGCCGACCGATGCGGTGATCTTCGATCCGCTGCGCAACGAGCTGTTCACTGCCTCCAAGGGCAATGGCGCCGTGCTCAACGACCGCCGCCTGCGCGTGGCCGACCGCAAGGACCTGGAAGGCACGATGATCCACACCGGCTTCGCCCCGCGCGAACGCAGCCGTGCCAGCACCCAGCTCAAGACCGTCGATACCCTGCTGGTGCAGGCTGAAGACGTGCGCCGCACCGGCTCAGCCGCGCTGGACCTGGCCTACGTGGCCTGCGGCCGTGCCGACGCCTACTTCGAGGCTGGCGTGAAGGCATGGGACATCGCTGCCGGCGTGCTGCTGGTTCGCGAAGCCGGCGGCAAGGTCTGCAACTACCGCGGCGCGCCACTGGACCGCATGGACTCGCGCGGCCCGGAGACCCAGCAGGTCGTGGCCGGCAATATCAAGGTGTGCGAGGCCCTGCAGAAGGTCATCGTCAACACCGGCTACGCTGCCGAGTTCGACCCGAAGTTCTGATTCAGCTGCCACAAGCAGCGAGTCATTCGAAATCCGATGCCAGGCTCCTGGCATCGGATTTTTTGTGGGTAAAGCTCTGTTCACCGATTGTCTTGTGGGAGCTGCGCAAGCCGCGAAGCAGGAAATCCATCAGATGACACAAGCCGCCGGCGCCCCAGCAATGCCGGCTTCGCAGCTGACGCGGCTCCCACAACGTCGGGCCAATCAGCCAGCCGGCACCGCAGGAACCACCGCACCCGCCACAGGCTGCCGGCCCCAGCCATGGCGGGCGGCCAACCAGATCTCCAGCACCACCAGCGCCATCACGATCAGCAGCGGCAACAGCAAGCCAAAGTAGATACCCGGCATCATCGAGCTGATCTGCGCCTTCAATAGACGGATCACGCCCTTGGTATGCAGCAGCTCGCTCATGCGCATGCCCAGCGCCTCGCGGAACACGGCTTTATCAAGCCCACTGCGGCCACCAACCTCCTTCACCAGGCTGTCCTCCACCCATTGCAGCATCACTTCGCTGCGCAGGTGCTCGATGCCCTTGCGCGCCAAGCGTTGCGGCATGCTTTCGCCACTGAGCATGCTCACGTCGGCCAGCCGATGCTCACTCAGATAGGACTCCACGGCCATGCGCGCGGCATCGTGCGCGGTGACATCATCGCGCAGCATTGCCTCCAACTCCGGCGTATCCAGCGACTGCCCGAATTCGAGCAGCCAATGCTCGGTCGCAGCCTGCAGATGTGGCTGGAAGTGATCGATCTGTTTGTACAGCGCACGCTGCCCACCAGCAACCAGCCCAACCTGCAACCCAATGAAGGCAAACAGCAGCGGCAACACCACCACATAGCTGGCAATCAGCCAGTGATGCCAACGCCGTCGTCGGGCAAGGCCCCCCCTTCGCGCCAGAGCGATCCACACTGCCACACCCAAGGCCAGCCCAAGAACCGCTCCAAGCAATGAGCCGCCGATCAAATCCAGCACGCTCAGCCCATTCCAGAATTCCATTGCCCAATATTGCGCGTCCTGCACCACATGCTCCCCATTCGTCTGCAGTGCCCAGAAGGGTAGACACAAACCCGTGGACCGAGAATACAAGTGTCTGGTTTCTACGGACGGCAAAAAGCAAAACTGCTACGTGCATGCACAGTCAGCGACGAGGGCACAGCTACAGCCGCGGCGGCAAAACAGACAACGCCCCTTACGGGGCGTTGTCGTCAATCACTTGCGAACCGTGCTGGAACCGGGACAGTTGCCGCACGCGCTGCGCGCAGCAGCTTCAATTGCCGGCTCAGGCCACCGTCGAGGAACGCAGCGCGGCGATACGCTCTTCCAGCGGCGGATGGCTCAAGAACAACTTCTTGGCCGTGGAGCCGGCAATACCGAATGCCGCGATCTGGGTCGGCAAGGTGCTCTGGCCGTGGTTGAGCTTCAAGCGCTCCAGTGCGGCGATCATCTTCTGGCGACCCGCCAGCGACGCACCGCCGTGGTCGGCGCGGAACTCGCGACGGCGCGAGAACCACATCGCGATCATCGTTGCGAACAGGCCGAACACCATCTCAAGCACGAACACGATGATGTAGTACGCAAAACCACGGCCGCCGCCTTCGCGATTGCCCGACAGCGCACTGTCGATGATGCCGCCGACCACGCGCGCCAGCACGATGACGAAGGTGTTCAACACGCCCTGCAGCAGCGCCATGGTGATCATGTCGCCATTGGCAACGTGGGCGATTTCATGGCCCAGCACCGCCTCGGCCTCGTCCTCGCTCATGTTGTGCAGCAGGCCGGTGGACACCGCCACCAGTGCGTTGTTGCGGTTGGCGCCGGTCGCAAAGGCATTGATCTCGGGAGCGTCGTACACCGCCACTTCCGGCATGCCGATGCCGGCCGCCTTGGCCTGGCGGGCCACGGTGTCCAGCAGCCAGCGCTCGGTCTGGTTGCGCGGCTCGGTGATCACGACCGCGCCGGTGCCGCGCTTGGCCATGAACTTGGACAGCAGCAGCGAGATGATCGAGCCACCGAAGCCAAAGATGGCCGCCATGACCAGCAAGCCGCTCATCTTCGAGGGGTCAGTCCCCAGCAGAGACATGACGACGCTGGCCAATGCCAGCACTGCCAAGTTGGTCAGAAGAAACAGCCCGATACGGGTAAACATGGGAAACAGATCCATAAGGATTGGAGATAGAGGCAATTTGCGGCGCAGACAGCTTGAATTCAAGCATTAATCTGACCGACGATTCAGTTTCGATGCCAGCTATTCCCTACCGCGGCCGCTTTGCGCCCTCCCCGACCGGCCCTTTGCACCTGGGTTCCATGCTGGCCGCCTTCGGCAGCTGGTTGCTGGCCCGCCATGCCGGTGGCCACTGGCTGGTGCGCGTGGAGGACGTAGACCCCCCTCGTGAAGTCCCCGGCGCGGTCGATTCACAGCTGGCCACGCTCAGCGCGTTCGGACTGACGTCGGACTTGCCGGTGCAATTCCAGAGCCAGCGCAACGCCCTTTACCAGGCAGCCATCGAACAACTGCTGGATCAGGGCAAGGCCTTTGCCTGCCACTGCAGCCGCGCCGACCTCGCCAGCCAGGGCGGCATCCACCGCCACTGCGCTGCCAGCCAACAGCGCCCGCAACCAGCAATCCGTCTACGCGTGGCCGACGGCAGCCACGTCAGCTTCGACGACGCCCTGCAGGGCCGGCAGCAACAGGACGTGGACCGCGACGTCGGCGACGTGGTCCTGCTGCGCGCCGATGGTTATTGGGCCTATCAGCTGGCCGTGGTGGTGGACGACGCCGATCAGGGCATCACCCACGTGGTACGTGGCGCTGACCTGATCGACTCCACTGCCCGGCAGATCCTGCTGCAGCAGGCGCTGTGCCTGCCCACCCCGCACTATCTGCACCTGCCGTTGCTGCTGGACAGTGCCGGACAGAAGCTGTCCAAGTCGCAGGCCGCCATCCCCGTGGACAGCGCCCAGCCCCTGCCCGTGCTGCGCTGGCTGTGGGCGGCATTGGGCCAGCCGCCGCCTGCCCTGGATGCTGCAACCAGCGTTGCCGAGGCGCTGCAGCACGCGGCCGCCGCCTTCGAGCCGACCCGGCTGCAAAAAACCTCGCTTCTGGCCCCGCTGCAGCCCCCGGGCTGAGCGCAGTTTCATTAGAATCGGGGACTGCCCTGCACATCTGCCCTGGAGTTGAGCCCATGACATCGCGCGTCGCACTGGTCACCGGTGGTACCGGCGGCATCGGTACTGCCATCTGCCAACGCCTGGTCGACCAAGGGCACCGCGTCGCCACCAACTACCGCAACGCCGAAAAGGCGCAGCAGTGGCAGCAGACCATGCGCAGCAAGGGCTATGACATCGCATTGTTCGAAGGCGACGTGGCGCACCCGGACAGCGGCCGCGCCCTGATCCAGGCCGTGGAAGCCGGACTGGGGCCGGTGGAGATACTGGTCAACAACGCCGGCATCACCCGCGACACCACCTTCCATCGGATGAGCCCGGAACAGTGGCATGAGGTGATCAACACCAACCTCAACTCCGTGTTCAACGTCACCCGTCCGGTGATCGAGGGCATGCGCAAGCGCGGCTGGGGCCGGGTGATCCAGATCAGCTCGATCAACGGCCTCAAGGGCCAGTACGGCCAGGCCAACTACGCCGCCGCCAAGGCCGGCATGCATGGCTTCACCATCTCCCTGGCGCGCGAGAATGCCGGCTTCGGCATTACCGTCAACACCATCTCGCCGGGCTATGTGGCCACCGACATGGTGATGGCCGTTCCCGAGGAAGTCCGGGCAAAGATCATTGCCGACATTCCCACCGGGCGCCTGGGCAAGCCGGAGGAGATCGCCTACGCGGTCGCCTTCCTGGTTGCCGAGGAAGCCAGCTGGATCACCGGCTCGAATCTGGACATCAACGGTGGTCACCACATGGGCTGGTGACAGCCAGCTGCTGACCGCCCACGCCATGTTGCACACCATGGCGATTCATGTTGCGCAACAAACCTGGAGTTCCCCGACGCTTGCAACCTGTACTTTTGGCGGTTGCAAGCCCTGCTGCACTGCGCCATGCTGCGCACCTACCGTGACGAGTGACTGCTTAATGGCTGCGACCCGCATCATCAAGAAGTATCCGAATCGCCGGCTCTACGACACCGAGATTTCCAGCTACATCACCATCGAAGACGTCCGTCAGTTGATCCTCGACGGCGAGGACTTCGAAGTCCGCGACGCCAAGAGTGGCGACGACCTGACCCGTTCGGTGCTGCTGCAGATCATCGCGGACAAGGAGCAGGACGGCGAGCCGATGCTGTCCACCCAGCTGTTGAGCCAGTTGATCCGTTTCTACGGTGACTCGTTGCAGGGCTTCATGGGCAATTACCTGGAGCGCAGCATGCAGGTGTTCCTGGACCAGCAGCAGCAGTTCCGCCAGCAGATGGGCAACCTGCTCGGGCAGACGCCGTGGGCGATGATGAACCAGCTCACCGAGCGCAACCTGGAGCTGTGGCAGGAATTCCAGCGCAACATGGGCGGTGGTTTTGGCGGCGCCCGCCCGCCGGCAGGCACCAGCAAGCCAACCGATCCGCCGCCGAGCGGCACCGGAAGCAAGACCCGCAGCGGTCGCTGAGGGCAACGAAAAGGCCGACGCAAGCGTCGGCCTTTTGCTTTGTGGCGCCCTGTTTCATTTTGTGGGAGCGGCGTAAGCCGCGAAACCACATAGGCCTGAAACTGCGGGAGCTTCGCGGCTGACGCCGCTCCCACAAAAAAGACTCAACGCTTGCAGGCGCTGCAGATCCGCTCGACCTTGTAGCCCTGCGCGCGCAACTTCTCGACCACGCCATCGCTGCCCAGCAGGTGCAGTGCACCGACCACCACCAGCGTATTCCCGCGCCCTGGCTGCAACCACTGCTGCAGGCTGGGCAGCCAGGCATTGTTGCGGTCCACGTTGATCCGCTGATACAGGCCCGGGTACTCGCGTTTCATCTGCGCGGCCATGTCCCGCCACAACATCACATCATCGCCGCGGCGCCAGGCATCGTGCAGCTGGCGGCTCTGCTCGTCGCCCTTGTCGACCTGTTCCAAGGCTTCGCGCAGCAACTGGCGCTGCTCATCGATGCTCATGCTGTCGAGCATGGTGATCTGCGATGCCGCACTTTCAAGACCGGAAGCCGGCTTGCTGGCCTGCGCAGCACGGTCCATCAGATGCCGATCCAGCCCGGACTTCGGGTCCAAGCCTTGCCGGGTCATCTGCGCGATGCTGATGGTCAGGCCGACGAACCAGGGTTTGAATCCAGCCAGCCGATCGACCGGCATGTTGTTGGCCGCCCCCCATCGTTCCAGCTGCTGCCAGGTGGCCGGATCAAGATCATCCTTGAGTTGGCGACCATCACGACGCAGCGCCGCCTGCATCATCTGCGTGGCCAGCTGCGGCGAGTTCATTTCCTCCGGCGACAGCTCGAACAACAGGCGCTGCGCTCCTGCGAACGCCCGGTCGACATCGGCGGACAACGGATAGTCATCGGCCTTGAGCAGATGGAAGGAACCCAGCAGATACAGATCGCTGCCCTGGCCGCCGCTCACTTTCCACAGCAGCGGTACCGGTGGCTGCTTCGCGGCCGGCTTTGGCGTGGCTGCACTTGCCAACAAGGGTGCTGCAAGCAGCAGACCGGTGGCCAGCAACATGCCCATACGCGTGATCCACTTCATGCAGCTGGCTCCTGCTTGTGCTTGGCATAGGCTTTTTCACCAGCCGTCACTTCCATGTCCAAGCGGTTCTCCGGCGGCGGCAACGGGCAGGTCGCAAACGGGGTGAATGCACACGGCGGGTTGTAGGCACGGTTGAAATCAATCACCACCTGGCTTTTTGCATCCGGCACATCCACGTCGATGTAGCGCCCGGCCGCATAACTGCCACGGCCGCTGGTGCGGTCGGCGAAGATCACCTGCAATGGGCGGCCCACATCACCCAGCGCTTCCAGCCGCCAGGTTCGTCCGTCACGCTCGAACTCGATCGCCCCGGCATTGGCCAGCTCGGTGGTCAAGCCGGTGATATCGACGATCGGAATGGTCTTGTTGACGTCATGCGGCACGAACCGCGCGGTGATGCGCCAGCTTGGATCTGCCGGCCAGTAATCCAGATGGGTGAAATCCACACGTGCGGGTGCATCGGCATGCTTCACCCGCAGCCCGAAACGCGGCCCGCGTTCGATCAGGCTCAAGGTGCCCTTGCCTTCGTCGAAATGAATCAGCGTTGGCGCCTCGGCATGGTCGCTGTGCAGCGGGATGCGGCCCTTCACCACCTGCCCGTCCACTGTCACCGACACACCTGCTTCCGGGGTAAAGAACCATCCGTCGCCTACGCGCGTGACCATTCCCATGCGCGGTGGACCTGCCGCCAGGCGGACGCCACTGGTACTGCCGCTGCCGATGTAATGCGCTTTCAGGTCCAGCCAATGCAGCCCAACCAGACTGGTCCAGCCATCCGGAGCCAGCAATTCGGTCAACCGTTGCTCGCGCCAGCGTTCATTGTCCTGCGCGAACGCCGGATCAACCTTCGCCGTCGGCGCTGCGTTCTTCGCGTCATCACCACAGCCACCGAGCAGCACCGCAGCGAGCAATGCCACACACCCCATTACGTGTTTCATCAACGCCCCCGCAGGAACCAGCGATCAATTTCAGCCAAGGAAAAGCGCGCCCAGGTCGGGCGGCCGTGGTTGCATTGCCCGGAGCGCTCGGTGATTTCCATATCGCGCAACAAGGCATTCATTTCCGGAATGGTCAGGCGCCGGTTGGCGCGCACCGCACCGTGGCAGGCCATCGTCGACAACAGTTCGTCGCGCGCGGTGGCGATGCGGCGGCTCTGGCCGTGCTCGCGAAGATCACCGAGCACATCGCGCAGCAGGCCCTCCGGCTCGGCATTGGCCAGCAGCGCCGGAATGCTGCGCACATGCAGCGAGCCGGGCCCGGAACGGGTGACTTCGAAACCCAACGCGGCCAAGGTGGCGGCCTCACGCTCGGCGGTATCGGCATCACGCTCGCCAACCGCCAACGTCATCGGCACCAGCAGCGGCTGCGCGTGCAGGCCGATACCGTCGTGCGCGTTCTTCAGGCGTTCGTAGCCGATGCGCTCGTGGGCGGCATGCATGTCCACCACGATCAGGCCTTCGGCGTTTTCGGCCAGGATATAGATGCCGTGCAACTGGGCGATCGCGTAGCCGAGCGGTGGCACACCGGCATCATTGGAAGTGGCTGGCAGGGATGGACCTGTATCCATCTGCCGCGGCAGATCCGCGTCGCCATTCACGGATGAGTACAGCGCCGCATATGCCGAGGGCGCTTCTGCCACCTGCAGGCCCAGCGGCGATTGCCGCGCCTGCCAGTTGCCATTGCCACCACCACCTGCGCTGCCGCCGCCAGGGCGCGACAGCATGTAGCCAGCTGCGCTGTAACCAGGCGTTGGCTGCGCCTGTGGGTCAGCCGGGTGTGTCTGCACTGCAGCTGGCTCCATGCCGGCGCGGGTTTCCGCCAGCGCGTCTTTCAGAGTGCGGTAGACGAAATCATGGATCAACCGCGAATCACGGAAGCGCACTTCGTGCTTGGCCGGATGCACGTTGACGTCGACCCGGGTCGGGTCCAGCTCCAGGAACAATACGTAGGCCGGCTGCCGGCCGTGGTACAGCACATCGCCGTAGGCCATCTTCACCGCATGGCTGACGCTGCGATCACGCACCGAGCGACCATTGACGTAGAGGTACTGCTGGTCCGCGCTGGCGCGGGAATACTGCGGCTGCGCGATCCACCCATGCAGGCGCAGGCCGGCCGCACTGTGATCCACGCGCAGCGCCTGGCGTGCGAAGTCCTCGCCCAGGGTTTCGCCCAGACGCGCATCCGAATACAGATCACCGGGCTTGTAGCGGCGCGAAGGCTTGCCATTGTGCGAGACACGGAGTTCCACGTCTGGACGGGCCAACGCCAGTGAACGCAGCCACTCCTCGATGTGGCCAAGCTCGGTGCGTTCGGCGCGCAGGAACTTGCGCCGTGCCGGCACGTTGTAGAACAGCTCGCGCACCTCGACCGTGGTGCCGGGTGCATGCGCACGCGGGGTGACATCACCGAGCTTGCCGCCCTCGATCTGCAACGCGGAGCCGTGCTCGTCATCGGCACGGCGCGAAGCGAGGGTGAAGCGGCTGACCGAGGCAATCGACGGCAGCGCTTCACCACGGAAGCCCAGCGTGGCCACCGATTCCAGGTCATCCAGGCTGGCGATCTTGCTGGTGGCGTGACGCGACACTGCCAGCGGCAGCTGCTCGGCGGCGATGCCACCACCGTTGTCGCGGATGCGGATCAGGCGTACCCCGCCCTCCTCCAGGTCGATATCGACACGGGTGGCACCGGCATCAAGCGCGTTCTCGACCAGCTCCTTGACCACCGAGGCGGGCCGCTCGACCACTTCGCCGGCGGCGATCTGGTTGATCAGGATTTCCGGCAGCGGACGGATCGCATTCATGCCGCACCGCCGGTCAATAGCGAGGCTGTGGCGCGATAGAGGAACGAGGCTTGGCGGGGGATCAGGCTGACTTCATGCATGCCGACGATGATAGCCGAGCATGGACCGAACACCGCGACCAAGGCGCCAATCCTTTCTCCCTTCGGGAGAAGGTGCCCCGAAGGGGCGGATGAGGGCAAGCCTGCTGACAATGTGAGATTTCAGCAGAAAAGCCGGACAAGGACTGGTAGTTCATCGATCCTTACTTCGCCCCACCCTCACCCCAACTCCTCTCCCGCAGGGAGAGGGGCTTCAAACAAGCGCAGTCTTACTTGCTACCACCCGCAACGGTGCCAGCGGCAGCATCCATCTCGGCCTGGGCGCGGGCGGCGAACAAGGTGCCCGGCGGTGGCTGACGACTGAAGAAGGTGTGCACGCCATCGAGCACGGCACCGGCGATGCGGCGCTGGTAGGCCGGATCAATCAGGCGGCGCTCTTCATCCGGGTTGGAGATGAACGCGGTTTCGACCAGCATTGCCGGCATGTCGGAGGTGCGCAGCACGGCGAAGTTGGCCCGCTCAAGGTTGGGCTTGTGGTTGTTGCCGATACGCTTGAGGCCGCCGAGCACGTGCCCGGCCGCGTCTTCCGACGCCTTCATGTTGCCGCTCTGGGCCAGATCCAGCAGTACGTTGGCCAAGGTACCTTCGGTACGGCTGAGGCTGACGCCACCAATCAGATCGGCGGCGTTTTCCTTGTCCGCCAGCCAACGCGCACGCTGCGAGGACGCACCCTTGGTCGACAGCACATAGACCGAAGAACCCGTCGCTGAGCGATTCTCGGCCGCATCGGCGTGGATCGAGATGAAGATGTCAGCCCTGGCCGCACGTGCACGCTGGGCGCGCATCGGCAGCGGGATGAACACGTCGGTGTCGCGGGTCAGGAACGCGCGCAGGCCCGGCGTTGCATTGACCTGGCGGGCAAGTTCACGTGCAACCGCCAACGTCACGTCCTTCTCGCGCTTGCCAGTGGGGCCGACGGCACCCGGATCCTGGCCACCGTGGCCCGGATCGATGGCAACCACCAGATTGCGCATTCCCGGCGCCATCCGAATTCGTGACGCGTCACTTGGCATGACCGGGCGCGGCGCAGGCGTCTGCGCTGCAGCGACCGGTGCGGCAGCCGCAGGTGCTGCAGCAGCCGGACTTGCCACGATCGGAGTGGGCACGCCGGTAGCGATGGTGGTGCGGACCGGGGTGCCCTGTCCATTGAGGATCGCAGCCGGTGAAGATGTCGAAGCGGCAACCGGCGTATTGCCGCTGCTGGCGACGACGGTCGTCGCGCCTGCAGCTGCCGGACCTGGAGTCGCCTGGACCGGCACCGGTGGCGGTGTGGTCGCCTGCTGACGCACCGCAGCGGTCAATGCAGCGGTGGCGCGGGCGGCTTCGGCACGTGCCTGCTCTGGATTCACCACGGGAGCGGCAGCGGGCACCAGCGCTGGCGAGCTTGCGCTGGGCGCGGCAGCAACAGCTGCCCGCGGCGCGGTTTCACCCGGCCATTCGATCAGCAACTTGGATTCGGCGCCCTGCCCCTGCATCTGCGGCTTGAAGGCAGCCACGGATTCGGCCAGGTCGAACACGATGCGGAAGGTACCGGGGACCGGGTTCCCGGTGCGCACCGCGGTGACCACACCTGCAGGTGCAGGCATCTTGAGGCCGCGCACGCCGGTGGATTCGGGGAAATCGATGACCAGACGGTTGGGGCCGGCCAAGCTGATGGTCTTGTAGCTGCCACCACCAGCCAGCTGGATCTCGGCGCGGGTGCCGGTTGCGCCAGCGCTCAAACCGAGCCCACGGACCTCACCGGCCCACGCGGAAGCGCTGGCCAGGCACAGGCCGGCAACGGCGACAGACAATGCGAACAGGCGGTTTCCCGTAGTCATGGGCGGATTCAATCACCGGATTTCGGTAATTGCAACATTTTTTCCCTTAATAATCCGCAACCTGCCGTAACTTCCTGTTGTTACAGGGCAGAAAGCCCCTGCAAGTGTTGCGTTTTGCGCAACCGCTGCAGCCAGGCCTCACCGGTCGGGCTATATGCCTGCAGCCGCGCACGGCGGCCATGGCCGTCGATCTCCAGCGCCACCACCAGGTCCAACGGCGGCAATCCGCCAGCCCCGCGCTCGGGCCATTCGATCAGCCACAGGTCGGCGCTGGCATCGTCCAGCCCCAGGAAATCCAGCTCACCGGCGTTGCCGATCCGGTACAGATCCAGATGCCAGGCTTCGCCGGCATCCAGCGGGTAACGCTCGATCAAGGTGTAGGTCGGGCTGCGGATAGGCCCCTGCACGCCCAGCGCGCGCAGCAGGGCCCGGGCCAAGGTGGATTTCCCGGCGCCAAGATCACCTTGCAGGTGAACCACCGCCTGCGCGGGCCGGGTCTGTGCCAAGGCCTGACCCAGCAGGTCGGTGCTCTCGGCGTGGGGCAATGACAATTCGATCATGGGAGACATTATGGATTGGCCAGCGCCCGCAGGTGCGGCAATAGATCGCGCGGCAACAGCCCGCGCTCACCTTCGGCGGCTGCCGCATCGCCGGCCAGGCTGTGCAGCAACGCGCCGGTGCTGGCCGCATCAAACAGCGACAGGCCCTGCGCCAACACGGCGCCGATGGCGCCGGTCAGCAGATCGCCCATGCCGCCGACCGCCATGCCAGGATTTCCCGCGGCAATCACCCGCGGCAGCTGCCCGGGCGCGGCGATCACCGTACCGGCGCCCTTGAGCACAACCACTGCCGCATGGCGCGCTGCCAAGGCATGCGCTGCAGCAAAACGATCACGCTGGATGCTGGCGGTATCGGTACCAAGCAGGCGCGCGGCCTCGCCCGGGTGCGGGGTGAGAATCGCCTGCGGCAGCGGCCGCGGCTCAGCGGCCAGCAGATTCAAACCATCGGCATCCAGCACCAGCGGCTTGCCGCTGCCCAGCACCGCCGACCACAAGGCATGCGCCCAATCATCCTGGCCCAGTCCGGGCCCAAGCGCGATGACAGTCGCGCGTGCCAGCAATGGCGCGAAATCCTCGGAACTATCGACGGCGTGCACCATCGCTTCGGGACAACGCGCCAACAACGGCGCCACATGCAGCGCGCGCGTTGCAACGCTGCATAGACCGGCACCACTGCGCAGCGCAGCCTCGGCTGCAAGCATCACCGCGCCGCCACTGCCATGGTTGCCGCCGACGCACAGCACATGCCCGGATTCGCCTTTATGGGTATTGAGCCGACGCGGTGGCAGCATCGACAGCAACTGCGGCCTGGCCCAGCGCAGCGCGCTCGCACTGACACCGTCGAACGCGACCGCGGGCACCTCCAGATCAGCCAGCAGGCGCTGCCCGGCATGCTCCAGCGCCGCACCGGTGTGCAGCCCCTGGTGCGGCACGATGAACTGCAATACCCGCGCCGCACGCACCGCGGCACCCATTACGTTACCGCTGAGCGCATCAACGCCACTGGGCACATCCAGCGCGAACACCGGCGCAGACGCAGCATTCATTGCTGCAATCAGGGCCGCGTCTTCGGTATCTGGCGCGCGGCTGAAGCCGATGCCATACAGCGCATCGACGATCAGATCGGCCTGCTGCAGGCAATGCGGCAAAATCTCAACGTGGCCGCCAACAGCCAGGTAATCGGTGCAGGCGCGCTGCGCCAAGGCCGTGCGCGGCGACGCCTCCGGCAGGTGCAGCACACTGACGTCACGTCCGGACTGGCGGGCGTGACGGGCCAGTACATAGCCGTCGCCGCCGTTGTTGCCGGGTCCGCACACCACCACGATGCGCCGCGCCTGCGGCCAATACTGCAGTGCGGTCTGCCACGCAGCGTGGCCGGCCCGCTGCATCAGCAGGTACGCATCGCCACCCAGGGCAGCGGTCGCTTGCCCATCAATCTGGCGGGCAGCGGCGATATCGAACAATTCGACGGGCTCTGACATGCCGGCAATTCTATACTTGCGCCATGTCTGAAGCCGTTACCGCCGCAAATCCGGCGCAGTTGTCGCTGCGCATCCGCCAGCTTGCCCGTGAGGCAGGCTTCCAGCGCTGCGGGGTCAGCGGCATCGAGCTGGGCGAGGATGAAGCGCACCTGGCCGACTGGCTGGGCAAGGGCCTGTACGGGACGATGGAATGGATGGCGCGCCACGGCACCTTGCGGGCACGCCCACAGGAACTGCTGCCCGGCACGCTACGGGTGATCTCGGTTGGTCTGGATTACGGCCACAAGGACGATGCCGAGGCCTGGGCAACCTTGAATGATGGCGAGCGCGCCTATGTGGCGCGCTACGCGCTGGGCCGCGATTACCACAAGCTGATGCGCAACCGCCTGCAGAAGCTGGCCGAGCGCATCGCCGGCGAGATCGGGCAATTCGGCTACCGGGTCTTCGTCGACTCCGCTCCTGTGCTGGAGCGCGCACTCGCGCGCAATGCCGGGCTGGGCTGGATCGGCAAACACACCTGCCTGATCGACCGCAACGGCGGCTCCTGGTTCTTCCTCGGCGAGATCTACGTTGACCTGCCATTGCCGGTGGATGTGCCGGCCACCGCGCATTGCGGCAGCTGCACGCGCTGCATCGATGTCTGCCCCACTGCCGCCATCATTGCCCCGCACCGGCTGGATGCACGCCGCTGCATTTCCTATCTGACCATCGAGCATGAAGGCGCGATTCCGCTGGAAATGCGTCCACTGATGGGCAATCGCATCTATGGCTGCGATGACTGCCAGCTGGTATGCCCGTGGAACAAGTTCGCCCGGCGCACCGACGAGCCGGACTTCCGCGCCCGCAACAATCTGGACACCGCCACCCTGCCCGAGCTGTTCGCCTGGGAAGAAGACGAGTTCCTGCGCCGCACGGAAGGCAGCCCGATCCGCCGCAGCGGCCATGAGCGTTGGCTGCGCAATATTGCCGTGGCGCTGGGCAATGCAACACCTTCGGCTGCCGCGCAGAACGCACTGCTGAGTCGTCAGTCGCACGCTTCCGAAGTGGTGCGTGAGCATGTGCAATGGGCCCTGCAGCGGCACGCTGACGCGGCGCAGAAGCGTTAGTCCCCTTTCGATTCCAACACCATCGCTCCCCGCAATCGCCACAAGGAATGTGAATGAGCAACGAACTATTGCCCACCCCCTGCGCCATCGCGCCTGAGGACAAGCGCCGCCAAGCCCAACTGGTCGGCGACGACCTGCTTCGCCACTACGGCAAGCGCAACTTCTACTCGGTGCAACAGGTGCGCGACGCCAACCGGCGCAGCAAGATCAACATCGATCTCGAATGTTGGTCACACGCCCTGTTCAACACCCATTCCGACTTTGACCAGTTACATGCAGCCAGTGGTGAAGCCTGCGACTACGCCGCAATGAAAGCAGAAATGCTGCGCTCGATGGCGACCGACAGTAGCTCGAGCTGGTTTGATTTCGACCTATCCTGGCTGGATTTCCCCGATCTGGACATCTCCCTGTTCGATTTCTTCGACTAGCACAGTCGCTCCCGTAAGATAGCGGCCGTCAGCTCGTCTGCGCCCCCGGCGCGGCCGAGCGTCCCACCGGCATAGCAGTTCAACCATGACCTCCAGCAACGACGTCCTCACCCCCAACCAACTCAACACCTTGGCGCGCGACCTTCTGGAGAGCACGTTCCCGACGGTCTGGGTGGAAGGCGAACTGGGCAGTGTCAGCCGGCCCGCCTCCGGACATCTGTACTTCACCTTGAAGGACGCGCGCGCCCAGGTGCGTGCAGCGATGTTCAAGCCCAAGAGCCAGTGGCTGAAGTTCCTCCCGCGCGAAGGCATGCGCGTGTTGGTGCGTGGCCGGTTGACCCTGTACGAAGCACGCGGCGACTACCAGCTGATCCTCGACCACATGGAGGAAGCCGGCGAAGGCGCGCTGCGCCGTGCCTACGACGAACTCAAGGCCCGGCTCGAAGCCGAGGGCCTGTTTGATCCGGCGCGCAAGCGTCCGCTGCCAGCGCACGTGCGCCGCCTAGCGGTGATCACCTCACCCAGTGGCGCGGCGGTGCGCGACGTACTGAGCGTGCTGGAGCGGCGTTTCCCGATGCTGGAAGTCGAGCTGCTGCCGTCGCTGGTACAGGGCGCCACCGCCGCTCCGCAGATCACCTCGCTGCTGCGCCAGGCCGATGCCAGTGGCCGCTACGACGTCATCCTGCTGACCCGCGGCGGTGGTTCACTGGAAGATCTGTGGGCCTTCAACGACGAACAGCTGGCGCGTGCGGTCGCCGCCAGCAACACGCCGGTGGTCTCGGCGGTAGGCCACGAAACCGACTTCAGCCTGAGCGACTTCGCCGCCGATCTGCGCGCACCGACGCCTTCCGTGGCCGCCGAGCTGCTGGTCCCGGACCAGCGCGATCTTGCGCTGCGGGTACGCCGGTTGGCGCAACGCCTGCAGCAGCTGCAGGTACACGCAATGAGCCAGGCCATGCAGCGCGCCGACCGTGCCGCCTTGCGGCTGCAGGCGCATAGCCCGCAGGCACGACTGAACCTGCTCAAGCATCGACAGGAAGCCGCCTTCGCACGCCTGCACGCCACCTGGCAGCGGCAACAGGAACGTCGCGCATCTCGACTCCGCCACGCCGCCACCGTATTGCGCAGCACCCAGCCACAGCGACGCTTGAACGCATTGGCCGAGAAGCTGGCAACCCTGGCACCGCGCGCCCATGCGGCGATGGCGCGCCAGTTGCAGCGCGATGCATTGCGTCTGCGCGGTATCGCCCGCTCACTGGAAGCGGTGAGCCCCCTGGCTACCGTGGCGCGTGGTTATTCGATCCTGACCACGCTTGAGGACGGCGCCCTTGTCCGCAGCGCCGAGCAGGTCAAGCCCGGCGAACAGCTGCGCGCCCGTCTGGCCGAAGGCGAGCTGCAATTGAGGGTTGAGCAGATCAGCGCAAAACCAGCGCCCGGCGATTCCACTCAGGGCTGAGCCGGCGCCGCATCCCAACGATCGACAATGATCCGCGCCAGCTTGCCCGGGTCACGATCGAAGTGATGCCCACCAGGGAGCTCAACCACCTGCATGTGCGCATCACCTCGCAGGTCGCGGCAAAGGCTGTCTTTCTCATCGACGCCGTAAATGCACTGGTGCGCGACCAGCTGCAAGTCGGCCAACGCAGGCTGCACAGGCACTTCCTGGGCACGGAACCAGCCCAGCCAGCCGCCTACGCGCACCTCGAAGTCAGCACCGTGGGCAAGCCCCAACAGCGACACCAACCGTACCGCGCTGCGCTGCTCCCCGCTGAGCAGCGGATAGGCGAAAGGCAGCACATCCGCGCCAAACGAATAGCCAACCAGCGCCACGTCGTCAGCCTGCCAGCGCTGCCGATAGGTACGCACCACATTGTCCAGATCGGTACCTATCTGGGCAGCAGTACGTTTCTTCCAGAAGTAGCGCAGGCTGTTCCAGCCGACCACGGAAATGCCGCGCTGGTTGAGCTCGTGCGCCAGCCCCTTGTCCAGGTCACGCCAACCGCCGTCACCGGAGATCAACACCACCAGCCGCTTGCTGCCTGCAACGGGCATCTCCACCAAGGGCAGCGTCGCCACCCCCGATGCAGGTGCAGCGTGCAGCGCCGCCGGCACCGCCGCCAACAGCGCATCCGTCGGCAAGGACTTGACCTGCACGGTGGCCGTTCCGCCAACACAACCCGCGTCACTCGCTGCTGCGCCATCCGCAGCAACCAGGACAGCGGCGAATTCGCCGGCTGCGGCACCGGCTGCGCTGTCGCGCACCAAGCCTGCACTGCTGCCCTGACCGACCAATACCGGCAGGTAGAACTGCTCGGCACGCTCGCGTTTGAGCAGCTTCTGGGCAAGCAGCGCCGCATCATCGGCCATCGCCCGGCAGCTGCCATTGCCCTTCTGCAGCCGCTGTCGATAACGCGCTGCGTCCACCACCGCCACCCATGCGCCGGCGTGTGCCAGCTGCCCGGCAAACTGCCTGCGCTGCGCACGTGGCAAGGCCGGGTCTGCGAAGTAGATCACCAGACCACGCGGCGCGACCGACGGCTCCACCACCTGCACACGGCCGTAGCGACCTGCGGACAACTGCCTGGCGTATGCCGCCCGGCCCCAGCCAAGCGCCACCACGATCAACAACACACCAAGAGCCAACAACGCACCACGTCGCATCCGTAACCTCTGGCCACAAAGCAAGAACGCCGGCGAGCATCCTCCGGCGTTCGTTATGTCCCTGTGCAGTCCGCCGCGCCGCGTGTTACCTGGCTGCAGCGCCGGCGGTGCAGAAGCGCTGCTTGTACTCCAGCGCCTTGGGCATCAAGGCCTGCAGGTTCTGGATGCGGGTGCCGGGATTGGGATGGGTGGATGAGAACTCCGGCGGCGCCTGCCCGCCACTGGCCTGGCTCATGCGCTGCCATAGCGGCACCGCTTCTTCCGGGTTGAAGCAGGCAGCTGCGGCCAGCATCAGCCCGACTTCATCTGCCTGGGTTTCATGCGAGCGCGCATACGGCAGCAGGTAGCCGTAGCCCATGGCCGACATCATCATCTGCTGCTGTTGAACATCCATGCCGCTGGCCGCGCCAGCCATCTGCCCGATCTGGGTCAGCTTCTGCTGGGCCATGCGCTGGGCGCCATGCCGTAACAAGGCGTGGGCGATTTCGTGCCCCATCACCACCGCCAGGGCATCTGCGTTCTGTGCAACCGGAATCAGCCCGGTATAGACCGCCATCTTGCCGCCGGGCAGGCAGAACGCATTGGCTTCATCGGACTGCAGCACGTTCACGTCCCACTCGAAGTCCTTGGCGAAGTGCTGCGGCTGCAGGCCGTGCTCCTGCGCCAGTGAGGTTTCCACCACGTCGACCTTGGCGATCAGGCGACTGGCGATCTCCCGCACTTGGCGGGCGATCTGCGAATTGGGATCGACCGGCCGCTCCTGCGCCAGGATCTCCTGGTAGGCCTGCAGGCCCATCGCCTTCTCTTCACTGGCATTGAGCGAGCTGTCGATCAGCACCTTCTCCCCGGTATACGGGTCCACCGAGCGGTTGCCGAAGTAATAGCAGCCGCCATAGACCGCGAAGCCCAGCAGGATCACCCAGCGGATATTCCCGAACAGGCCGCCGCCACGCCGACGTTGACCGCCATTGCCTTGGTTACCGAAAGGATCTTGTCGCATGGTTGGATTCCGTCTGGGCCGGGCTGGCCCTCGCCGATGGTACCGCCAGCGCACGCCGCTGCAAGGTCAAATTCCGCGTACCAGGCGGAAACCGATGCGCGCCGAGGTGACGTCCGAGTCCTGTGATTGCCGCCACGCCGCACGGGTCTGCTCCGGCGCATTGGCCCAGTTGCCACCGCGGATCACCCGTTGCCGGCAACCCGGGTTGTACCAGGCCGCGCCATCGGCCGGCGCACGCCGGTAGCTGGCGTGCCAGCAATCGGCCACCCACTCGCTGACGTTGCCGCTGATGTCGTGCAGGCCCCAGGCATTGGCACTGAACATCGCCACCGGCGCGGTGCCCCAGAAGCCATCGCCATAGCCGACGAAGGCATTGTTCCAGTGCCGACCACTGGGCGATACATCCAGGCTGCCAGTGAAGTTGCCGGCGTTCTCCGGCGGCGTCATCGATCGCCCCCACGGATAGCGGCCCTGGCTGCCAGCCCGCAATGCGTACTCGAACTCCGACTCGCTGGGCAGGCGGTAGTAGCGCCCGGTCTGATCGGACAGCCAAGCCGCATAGGCTTCAGCATCGCGGACGCTGACATGCATCACCGGGCTATTGGGAGCGGCCTTGGCACCGTTGTAATCGGACTGCCAATCCACCCCGCTGCGACGGATGAAGTTGCCGCTACGCTCGTCATAGACAATCGAATGGCCGCGCCGGGTCGCGCGCGGGCGCGCCTTGGCGGCCTCCACGAAGCGACGGAAGTCGGCGACGGTAACCTCGGTGATCGACATCGCAAAACCGCGCTCGAAGCTCACCAGATGCTGCGGACGTTCGGCATCGGCGCTACCGATCTCGCCCTCCGTCGCCCCCATCTGGAAGCTGCCATAGGGCACCACCACCATCTGCGGACCACGGCTGCCGTCGGCCAGGGCATCGCTGAACACCTGCCCCGGGCGGAAGCTGCCGTAATGGGTGACCAGCTCGATGCGCTCGCGCAGCAGGGCCACGGTGCGGTCGCCGGGCCGCGCGATCCGCTCGGCCTGGGCCAGCTTCAGCCGCGCATCCTTCAGCCCCTTGGATGAAACCAGATCACGCAGGCCGCCTTCGCGCAGCGCATCAAGCTGGGCGGTGCGGATGCCTTCGATGCGCGCACGTGCATCCTTCAAGGTCACGGCCTCGCCACGGATAGTGGTGGCCTTGTCCAGCCAGCGCGCGGCCGCCTCGAAGTCCGAGTCCATTGCCGCGGCATGTTCGGCACGGCGGATCAGGCCGCTTTCCACCGCCGCCAAGCCCTGCCGGGCGCGGCTGTTGAGTGGATCGGACGCCAGCACTTCGCGGAACGCCGCCTGTGCGCCGCCGCCATCCTCGCCAAACTGGTGTTGGCGCAGCGCCTGTTCGCCGGCGCGGTTCAGCGCCAGCAACCGCCGCGCCACTGCGATGCGCTGCTGCAAGGCCTGCTCGGCCTTGCCCTCGGGCGCCAACGCCACCGCTACGCCAGCGATCTCGGCAGCCTGGGCCAGGGCCTGGCGTTGATTCTCCGGTTGCGCCATCAAGGCGCTTGCCTGCGCGCGCAGACGCTGCCGGGCCTTGTCCAGGCCGCGCTGCGCGGCCCGGTCCTTCGGCTGCTGGGCCAGGATCGCCAGGTAGAGCGGAATGGCATCCTCGGCCTCGCGGTACAGCCTGTCCTCGGCCAGCGCCTTGTCGGCCGCTTTGCGCGCTTCGGCCAGTTGCCCGGGCTGCAGGCTGACTTCCGGCGCGCTCCAGACCGGCAACGTGATGTCCTCAAGCTGCGGGGTGGGGTCCGGCGTTGCGGGTTCGCCCTTTGCTGCCGCAGCTGCCTCGGCCTTGGCTTCGGCACGTGCCTCAGCCCTCGCCTCCAGCCGCTCGGCCAGGCTTGGCTTCTTCGCTGGCTCGGCATTTGGCGCAGCCAACGGCGCTTGCGGCGCGCTGCCGCTACACCCCGCCAGCGCCAGCAACAGCGCCGTCAGACCCAACAATTGGCCGGTTTTACCCAAAAACGCCTCCATTACCTTGCACACTTTCCCGGGAGCGGCCCGACGTTAGGCTATTCTCGCCTGCCTGAGCAAACCCTGCAGTTGACGGAACCCCACGTGGCTTACTGGATCAAACACCCGGCGGAGTTGGAAGAACGCTACCGCCAGCGCCCGAGCCGGATCGGGCTGGACACCGAATTCATCCGCGAACGCACCTATTGGCCGCAGCTGGCCCTGGTACAGATGGCGGTCGGCGATGAAATCCTGCTGATCGACCCGCTGATCCCCGGCATGTGCGAGGCACTGAAGCCCTGGCTGACCGATACCTCGATCACCAAGATCATGCACAGCGCCAGCGAAGACCTGGTGGCCTTCAAGTGCGCCTGCGACGCGCTGCCGCGGCCGCTGTTCGACACCCAGATCGGTGCCGCACTGGCCGGCATCGGCGGCGGCATGGGCTACCAGAAGCTGGTTGCCGAGATCACCGGCATTACCCTGCCCAAGGGCGAGACCCGCTCGGACTGGCTCAAGCGCCCGCTCAGCGACGCGCAGCTGGAGTACGCCGCCGACGACGTCGAATACCTGTTCGCCATGCACGACACCATCAGCGCCAAGCTGCAGGCTGCTGATCGCATGCAATGGCTGCAGGACGATGGCGAACGCCTGCTGGCCAGCGTCGAGGGTGACGAAGGCGAGCATTGGCCGCACCTGTCCATGCGCTCCTCACAGGTGCTGGAGCGCGACGCCCAGCTGCGCCTGTTGCGCCTGTTGCGCTGGCGCGACCAGCAGGCCCGCAGCAGCGACAAGCCGCGCAGCTGGATCCTGGACAATGAACTTGCCAACGTGCTGGCGCGCACCCCGCCAGCCGACTACGACGCCATGCTGAAGCTGTTCGGCCGCTTCCCCAAGGCCCCGCGCAAGCTGGCCCAGCAGGTATGGGAAGCACTGAACACCCCGCTTGCCGACGAAGCCGATGCACCGATGGCCCTGCCGGCCACCGACAGCAACAAGAGCGCACTCAAGCGCCTGCAGGACGCCGTCAGCAAGCGCACCGCCGAGCTGGGGCTGCCGGACGGCCTGCTCGCCTCTCGCAAGCACCTGGAGGCCTTGCTGGAAAGTGGCAACTGGCCCACGGCCCTCGCCGGCTGGCGCCGCGAACAGCTGGAGCCGGTGCTGCGGCCGTTGTTGCCCGCCGCCTGATCCTCCGCGCCGAATCGTCCGCGCCGGGTGCAGTCCTCTGCGCCCGGCCAGACTACTGCACCACTGGCAGCTCAGCGCGCGGCAATCACGCCTGGCGGGGATTGCAGCCCTGCTGCAGCATCGGCCGCTACAGCAAGACCTGCACGGTAAGCGGCCGGACTGGTACCGGTAGCGGCCCGGAAATGCCGCCTGAATGACTCCGGTGATCCAAACCCGGCCTGCTCGCAGATCCACTGCAACGGCCGCGCGGTGGTCTCCAGCAACTCCTTGGCGTAAGCCACACGCTCGCGTATCACCCAGTCAATCGGTGACACCCCGGTGGCATCCAAGAACTGCCGTTGCAGGGTGCGCTGACTGAGCAGCGCCTGCGTGGCCAGGCTGGCCAGCGTGTGCTCCTGCGAAAGATTCTCGCGTGTCCATTCCATCAGCCGCGCCAGACGGCTGGGCTCGCCATGCGGAATGGCCCGTGGAACCAGCTGGCTGCGATCGCCGTCGCGCCAAGGCGCCAGCACCAGGCGCTGCGCCACCAGATTCGCAACCCGCCTGCCGTAATCCCTCTGCACCATGTGCAGCATCATGTCCATGCCGGTTGCGGAGCCGGCCGAGGTGATGATCTGGCCGCTGTCGACGTACAACACGTCGGCACGCACCGCCACGTCCGGGAACAGCTGCGCCAGTCGTTCGGTCAGCCGCCAATGGGTGGTTGCACTGCCACCATCGAGCAAGCCCGCCCACGCCAGCACGAATGCGCCGGAGCAGATACTGGCCAGACGCGCACCACGCGCATGCGCACGGCGCAGCGCATCCAGAAGTCGTGGCGGCGGCATTTCGTCAGGATTGCGCCAACCAGGAATCAGCACGGTATCGGCTTCATCGATCAACTCCAGGCCATGTGGCACCTCTACCGAGATACCACCCAAGGCCCGCAGCGGCCCGGGTTCGCAGGCGAAGATGCCGGTGCGGTACCAGTCCACCTGCAGTTCGGGGCGTACCGGCGCGAACATGCCCACGGCACACCCGAACTCGAACATTCCCATCTGGTCGTAAGCCAGAATCGCCACCAGCGGCGCTGAGGAATCCGGTTCGGCGAGGATGTTCATGGGCATCGATACTACGCATGGCGAGCGGCCTGCACGTATCCAGAACATGCGATCGTTTACATCCGCAGGCTGTTTACAGATGACGCTCCGTCATATGCGTGGCCGGACTTGACCGCCCGCTGGCGCCTTTGCGCATGTTCGCCAGCGTCAACTGCAACTTGAATAGGACCCGCCCCCCCCAAACGACGAGTCCCGCCACGATGTCCGCCGACCGGCAGTTGCCGAACCCCACTTCCCACCCGCCCCAGCGCGCTGCATCGGCAGCACTGCTGCTGGCCGCGGTGCTCTCATCAACCGCCAGCGCCAATGATGTGCTGGCACCGGCCGCCGCAGCCTCGACCTTGAACACGGTAGTCGTCACCGGCTCGCGCAACAGTACCCGCACGGTGGCGAACAGCTCCACCCCGATCGATGTCATTTCCGCCGACGCGCTGGCCGCTACCGGCCAAGCCACCCTGCTTGAGGCCCTGCAGCGTGCACTGCCCTCATTGAGCCAGGTAGGTGGCTACCAATCCGACCAGGAAAGCCTGATCCGCGGCTACCAGCTGCGCAATCTCTCCCCGGGCTACACGCTGGTGCTGATCAATGGCAAACGGCGCAACGCCAGCGCCTATGTCAGCGGCGCCAATGGCGGTGCCTTCCCCGGCCATTCCTGGGCCGACCTGGGGTTGATCCCGCTATCTGCGATTGACCACGTTGAAGTACTGCGTGATGGCGCATCAGCCATCTACGGCTCCGATGCCGTTGCCGGTGTGATCAACGTGATCCTGAAGACACAGGCCAGCGGCGGCGCGCTGGCCGTGGAGAGCGGGCAAAGCTACGACGGCGACGGTAGCCGCACGAGTGTACGCGGCAATCTTGGCCTGCCATGGGGGACCACCGGCTTCGTCAATGTGTCGGCGGAGAACACCGTGCAACAGCATGCGATCCGGCGCATCCTGTACCCGGCCAGCTGGTACGACGGCAGCGCCGGCAGCGATGCCAACAAGATCTTCAGCAGCCCGTCCTACCGCCTGACGTCGGCGGTGATCAGCGCTGGCCACCCGCTCGGCGCTGGAGCAGATTTCTACGTCACGCTCAACGCCGCGGATCGCACCGGCAGTGCCATCCAGAACTATCGCCTTCCCGGCACGATTGCCGCGCTCAATCCCGCCGCATTGGCGGTGTACCCGGATGGCTTCTCGCCTTCGATCGAGAGCAAGGAGCAGCAGTACAGCGGCACCGTAGGCGTCAAAGGCAATCTGTCGCAGTGGAACTACGACTTCAGCGCTACCTGGAATCGCGACACCATCCGTACCTATACCCGCGACACGCTCAATTTTTCGCTGCCCTACCCGGGCTCGCCCACCGATCTGTACGACGGAAAAGTCGATTACCAGCAACTGGTCAACAACCTGGACCTGCGCCGCGCCTTCGACACCAGCGTGTTTTCTTCACCGCTTGAAGTCAGCATTGGCGCGGAATACCAGCATGAACAGTACAAGCGCCTGCCTGGGCAACCCGAGTCCTACCTTGGCTATGGCGCGGCAAGCTTCGTTGGTTACTCGGCCGATGACGCCGTAGACGCCAGCCGCAACAGCAAGGCCATCTATGCCGGCGTATCGACCAACGTCACCGCGCGTTGGTTTGTGGACCTGGCCGGGCGCTACGAAGACCACTCCGACTTTGGCAGTGTCTCCACCGGACGGCTATCCACCCGCTTCGACTTCACCGATGCCGTGGCGGTGCGCGGCACGATCAGCAATGGTTTCCATGCCCCCAGTCTGGGTGGACAGTTCTACCAGGCCACCGGCAACTGCCCTTGCGGCACCACCGTGGTGGCGCGGGTGAATTCGCCAACGGCGCTGGCCCTCGGAGCCACAGCGCTCAAACCGGAAAAGGCCACCAACTACAGCCTGGGCATCACCTTCGCGCCCAACGCCAGCTTCAATGCGGCCGTGGACGTGTACCAGATCAACATCCGCAACCAGCTGGGTCAATCCAGCCAGATCGGCTACGACTCCACCAATCCCAACGCGATCACCGACAACAGCGGTAGCCCGCTGGACGCCAGCCAGAAGGCCATCATCGACAACCTGCTTGGTGCCGCCGGCGTCAGCATCACACCTGGCCAAGCCTATTACGCCAGCTACATCACCAATGTAGGCAGCACCCGTACCCGTGGCGTCGAGCTCACCCTGGAAGCCACCCAGCACACCGCAATCGGACAACTTCGCTACAACTATGCGGCAAACCTCGGCCGCACAAACATCCGCCAGGTGGCGAGCGTACCGGCCGCCCTGAAGCAGTTGCCAAACATCGACCTGCTCAATGAGACGGCCGAGTACGCGCTGCGCTATCACACCCCGCGCTACACCCAATTGGCCGGCGTGCACTGGAGCAACGGCCCATGGCAGCTGAGTCTGGATGCAAGCTACTTCGGGCCGATCAAGAGCATCAACAACGGCTACAAATACCAGCTCGCACCGCTGCTGGTAACCAACCTGGGCGGCAGCTACGACATCGGCCGCGGCTGGAGTGTGGATGCAGGCATCAACAACCTGTTTGACGAACGCCAGCGCAAGCGCCCGGACGCCTCGCGCAGTGCCAGCGAAAAAGCCAACTACGTTTTCAACTACGCCAGCGTCGACAGCGTCGGCACAACCGGCGGCTACTGGTATGGCCGCATCAATTATCGCTTCTGATCGCCCCGCCCTTCATCTGGAGCCGCGCATGTCCACCGCACTGAAAGCCGTCGCCGTCATCGGCAGTACCTCGTCCGCTTCGCGCACCCGCAGCCTTGCGCTGAGCATCCTGCAACAGCTGCAGCAGCATCTGCCACTGGACATCCAGCTGGTGGAGCTGGTCAACATCGCCCGCCCGCTGGGCAGCGCCCTGCAGCGCAGTGAGCTGACTGCCGAGGTCGAGCTGCAGCTGCGCAGGATAGAGAATGCCGATCTTGTGCTGGCCGCCGCACCTGTATACCGCGGCGCGTACCCGGGTTTGTTCAAGCATCTGTTCGACCTGATCGACATGGATGCCTTGATCAACACACCGGTGTTGCTGGCAGCCACAGGCGGCAGCGAGCGCCATGCACTGATGCTCGAGCATCAGCTACGGCCACTGTTCGGATTCCTGCAGGCACTGACGCTGCCAATCGGGGTCTATGCAACCGCTGCGGACTTCGACGCTGACCAGCGGCCGGCAGGCCAGCTGCAGGAACGCATTGCACTGGCCGCCGAGCGTGCGGCCGGTGTTCTGGGTGTCGCCCGGGGTTCACAGTTGCGCAGGATTGCCTGAGCGCGGCTAGGCAGACTGCTGCAGGTTTCTGCGGCAACTGCAACCATCAGCTGCGCAACACTCAACGCCAACCAGCAATGGCATGTACTTATTCCTACTGCGCATGGTCATGGCCGGATCTGACCGCTGATTGACGAGTTGCACAGCGCCGCCGGCCGAGCGCTTGCCTAGGATGAATCCACAGCGCCGACGCTGTCCCTGCCGCAAGCGAGCAGCCCCATGCCAGTCACGCCCACTGCAAAACCCATCCTGTTGCTGCTGGAACCCGAGTTCCAGGATCCCGCCATCGAGGATCAACGCTTCTTCTGTCGCCACTCCCTTCTGCTCGAAGGCGCGCTGACCCAACTGCCCGGCCTGCGCGAGCAACTGGATGTGCGCCATGTCGGCTTCCAGCGCCCGCGTGATGCAGTGATCGACTTTGTGGGTGACGCCGATCAGTCGCTGCCCAAGCTGGTGTTGCCTGTCGACGTCCAAAGCCAACATGCCAGCGGCCACCACGCCGCGCGCCAATACGTGTCCGGTGCCGAACGCATCTTCGCCACGTTGGGCGAGCTGTACGGCATCGCCCAGCCACATCCCTGATACCCCATTTGTCCGCGCAGCAACGCGTCGGCAACCCAACCAGCACGGCGACCATGACCTATCACCTGAGCATCCTCGACAAGAGCCTCGTTGCCGATGGCAGCAGCGCCGAGCAGGCATTGCGCGACAGCGTGGTGCGGGCGCAACGCGCCGAACAGCTGGGCTACCACCGCTATTGGTTTGCCGAGCACCATGCACTCCCGCAGTCGGCCGGGCCCGCACCGGAAGTGCTGGCGGCCTTCGTGCTGGCGCAGACCCAACGCATCCGCATTGGCACCGGCGGTGTGATGCTGCGCCACTACTCCCCGTACAAGGTGGCCGAGGTTTTCAATCTACTGGCCAATCTTGCCCCGGGCCGGGTTGACCTCGGTGTTGGCAAGGCACCGGGCGGGCTGCCGGCCGCAAGCCAGGCCCTGGCCTATGGTCGTGAAACGCCACTGGATTTCGTCACCCAGCTCACCGATCTGGAGGGCTTCCTCAGCGGCAACCTGCCGCCGTGGCATCGCCACGCCGATGCCATTGCCACGCCCACCGCTGGCGTCCAGGCGGAACGTTTCCTGTTGGGTGCCAGCGTCGAAAGTGCCGAGCTGGCTGCCAGCCTGGGCTGGCGCTTCGTCTATGCCGGGCAGTTCGACGGTGATCCCCGCAGCATCGAGCGTGCGCTCTCTGCCTATCGCCGCGACAGCAATCTCGCACCCCTGCTCGCCGTCATCGCACTTGCCGCCGATAGCGCTGCCGAAGCCGCTCGCCACATTGGTGAGCTGCGCATCCACAGGCTGCACTTCGGCGACAGGCAGACGATCAATCTGCCCTCGTCACAAGCTGCTGCCGACTATGCGCGGCAAGCCGGCATCACCGACTACAACGTGGAAGAGCTGCAGCCCAGCGTATTGGCCGGCACGGCACAGCATGTACGCCGCGAACTGGATCGCCTGCATACCTACTTCGGCATCGAGGAATTCGTACTGGATGCTCCCGTCGCCGACGCCCAGATACGACTGCGCTCATTGGAGCTGCTGGCCCCTTCCACATCGCCGCAGACGCCATCGCCCGCAAGCAACGCAGCAGCAACTACCGCCAACCAGCCCGAACCCGCGCTGCTCTGACTGATCTTCGGCTACCGACGCCCTCCCCCGCCCTGGAGTTGCCTGATGAGTACCACCTCAAACCCTGTAGCAGCTGGCGCTGTTCCATCACGGCCCATTCCGTTCGGCATCATGCTGCAAGGGCCTGGCGGCCATGTAAATGCCTGGAAGCACCCTTCCAATCCCAGCGATGCCAGCGTCAACCTGAGCTTCTTCATCGACATCGCGCGCAAAGCCGAAGCAAACGGCATTGCCTTCGCTTTCGTCGCCGACGGTTTGTACATCACCGAGACATCCATCCCGCATTTCCTCAACCGCTTCGAGCCACTGACCATTCTGTCGGCATTGGCCACGGCCACCACCAGGCTCGGCCTCGCAGGCACGTTGTCCACCTCGTACAGCGATCCGTTCACCGTCGCGCGCCAGTTCGCCTCGTTGGACCTGATCAGCGGCGGCCGCGCGGGCTGGAACGTCGTCACCTCGCCGCTGGAAGGTTCAGGCCGCAACTACGGCCGCGCGCATCCCGACCACGCGCTGCGCTACGAGATCGCCGATGAATATCTGCAGGTGACGCAGGAACTGTGGGATTCCTGGGATGACGATGCCTTCGTCCGTGACCGCGAAACCGGCCGCTATGTCAGCCCGGGCAGTTTCCGCCCGTTGGCGCACAAGGGCAGGTTCTTCCAGGTAGAAGGCCCGTTGAATATCCAGCGTTCGCCGCAGGGTCAACCGGTGCTGTTCCAGGCCGGCGCCTCCGATGCCGGTATCAGCCTGGCCGGCAAATATGCCGATGCGGTATTCACCCCATCGCTCTCGCTGGAGGCCACCCGCACCTTCACCCAACGGGTGCGGCAGGCCGCGCTCGGCCACCAGCGCAGCGCTACCGACGTCAAGGTGCTGCCTGGCATTTCGCCCATCGTAGGCCGCGACGCCGAAGAAGCGGAGCGCAAGTATCAGCAGATTGTGGCGCTGGCGGATATCGATGATGCGCTTGCCAATCTCGGCCGTTTCTTCGACCACCACGACTTCAGCCAGTACCCCGTGGACGGCCCGTTTCCCGAGCTTGGCGAGCTGGGCAGCAACAGCTTCCGCTCCACAACCGACAGCATCAAACAGCAAGCCCGCGAACAGGGAGCAACCCTGCGCCAGGTTGCGCTGCAGTCGGTGACCCCGCGCAGTGCCTTCATCGGCAGTGCAGAATCCGTCGCTGATGAAATCATCCGCTGGATCCAGGCCGATGCCTGCGATGGCTTCATTCTAGCCTTCCCGGTGCAGGCACAGGGCCTGGATGACTTCGTCCAGTACGTGCTGCCAATCCTGCAGGCACGTGGCTACCACCAGCCGGACCTGCCGGGACAGACACTGCGCGAGCACCTGGGCCTGCCCTACAAGACCAGCCGCCATGCCGAACAGCCGCCAGCAGCCCTGCGCACCGCGAGTTGAGCCAAGCCGATGACCAGCCCAGCCCCGTCCCACAACCGGCATATCGCAGCCTTTGCGGACCAGGCCATCGCCATCCGCCATGACCTGCATCAGCATCCCGAGCTTGCATTCGAGGAGCACCGCACCAGTGCCCGCATCGCCAATCTGCTGGCGGACTGGGGCTATGACGTGACCACCGGCGTCGGCGGCACCGGCGTGGTGGGCACGCTGCGCCGTGGCAGCGCCACGCGCAGCATCGGGCTGCGTGCGGACTTCGACGCGTTGCCGATCAGCGAGGACTCGGGCCTGCCTTATGCCAGCAGCACGCCAGGGGTGATGCACGCCTGCGGCCATGACGGCCATACCACCATCCTGCTGACCGCCGCCCACCATCTGGCCCGCCATGGTCGTTTCGAAGGCAGCGTGCAACTGGTGTTCCAACCGGCCGAAGAAACCGGCAAGGGCGCAACCCGGATGATCGAAGACGGCTTGTTCGAGCGCTTCCCGGTGGATGCGATCTTCGGCCTGCACAACTGGCCGGGGATCGCCGCCGGCCGGCTTGGCTTTGTTGATGGCCCGGCGATGGCGTCGGTGGACTGGGCCGGCATTCGCATCATCGGCAACGGCGGACATGGTGCCGAGCCGCATACCGGCGTAGACCCGATCCTGGTAGCGGCGCATCTGGTGACCGCCTTGCAAAGCCTGGTGTCGCGCAACGTCGACCCGCGCGAGATGGCGGTGGTTACCGTCGGTGCCATCCACGGTGGCAACGCCGCCAACGTCATCCCCGACAGCGTGGAGTTGAAGCTGACCGTCCGCGCGTTCCTGCCCGAAGTCCGCCAGCACCTGCGCGAACGTATCAAGACACTGACTACCGCGCTGGTCAGCAGCTTCGGCGCGGACGTGCAGATCGACTTCCCGGTGGGCTTCCCCAGTGTGCTCAATCACCCTGCAGAAACCGCCTTTGCGCGCACCGCCGCACGGCAGCTGTTCGGTGCCGACACGGTGATAGACCAGCTGCCGCCGCGTACCGCCAGCGAGGACTTCGCCTTCCTGCTGCAGCAGCGCCCGGGCAGCTTCCTGTTCGTCGGCAATGGCGACAGCGCGCCGCTGCACAGCCCACGCTACGTGTTCAACGACGCGAGCATCGTTCCGGCCGCCAGTTACTGGGCCCACCTCACCGAACGATTCCTGGAGCAGCCGGCATGAGCGAACACTTCGTCCTCACCTCGGTGGATGACCCCCGGGCTGCACCGCTGTTCGAAGGCCTGGAGCAGGAATACGGCGATCGCTACCACGATGTCATCAAGCAGATTGGTGGCAGCGCCCGTGAGGAGCTTGAGCGCTACCCAGCCGCCGCCTTCAGCGCACCGCACGGCGCGTTCCTGCTGTTGCTGCGCGATGGCCAGGCCATCGCTGGCGGCGCCTTCATGGCCCATCACGATGCCGGTACCGCCGAGTTCAAACGCATCTGGACCCGTTACGACGTACGCCGCCAAGGCATTGCATCGCGCGTACTTGCCGAACTGGAGCGCAATGCAGCCCGGCAAGGCTATGAGCGCATCTACTTGACCACTGGATTCCGTCAACCCGAAGCCGTGCAGTTGTACCTGAAGCATGGCTACCAAGCCTTGTTCGACCTGGATGAAGCCGCCGAACGCGTCGTGCACCTGCCGTTCGAAAAGCAGCTCAGCAACACAGTCAACCTCGCTACCGTTGCGGGAGCCCACGCCTGATGAACGCACAGACGCTTGCGCAGCTCCGGCAGCACGCCGACCACGCAACCCTCACCGCCACACCGCGCATCGTGCCCGCACGCCATCCACTGCGCGCACTTGGCACCGTCGCGGCCATCGTCATGCTCCTGGCCATCATGCAATCGGTGCTGGGCAACCCGCGCTGGGGCTGGTCGGTCTTCGCCCAGTGGTTCTTCGCTGACCAGGTACTCAAAGGCTTGGCTTTGACCCTGCTGCTGACCGCCAGCGGCACCGTGCTCGGGTTCGCGCTGGGCACTGCCCTGGCCTTGGCGCGCGTCTCCGGCTCGCCACTGCTTGCGCGCCTGTCCTGGGGCTATGTGTGGTTGTTCCGCTCCATCCCGCTGCTGGTGCTGTTGTTGCTGCTCAACAACCTGGGCTATCTCTACGAAACCATCCAGTTGAAGGTGCCGTTCACCGACATCCTGCTTTTCAGCTACCCGACCACACAATTGATCACCCAGCTGACCGCCGCGATCCTTGGCTTGGCGATGAACCAGGCTGCATTTTCGGCCGAGGTCATCCGAGGCGGCATCCTGTCGGTTGACCCAGGTCAACTGGAAGCCGCTGCGGCGCTCGGCCTGCCGCGTCACCGCGAAGTTCGCCGTATCGTGCTGCCACAGGCCATGCGCAGCATCCTGCCGGCCGCCTTCAATGACATCATCGGCTTGGCCAAGGCCACCTCGGTGGTCTATGTACTGGCGTTGCCGGAACTGTTCTACACCATCCAGGTGATCTACCGCCGCAACCTGGACGTCGTGCCGCTGCTGATGGTGGCCACCGTCTGGTACCTGGTGCTGCTGACCTTCCTGTCGGTGATACAGGTCGGTGTTGAACGGGCGTTCGCACGTGGGAGCAATCGCAACGCACGCCCCCGCAGGCAGCGGGACCGACGCCCGCCGGCGGCAAGCAGCGCGTCGTTGGCGCTGCGCGCAGGCGGCAGCATCTCGATCCAGCGCGTCGACAAGTTCTACGCGGAGCTGCAGGTACTCGATGACGTTTCATTGGAGCTTGGCGCGGGCAGCGTCACCGCCATCATCGGCCCCTCTGGTGCCGGCAAATCCACGCTGCTGCGTACCCTCAATCACCTGGAACGGGTGGACGCCGGCTTCGTCAGTGTCGACGGTGAGCTGGTCGGTTACCGCCGCGACGGCGATGTCCTGCATGAATTGAAAGAAGCCGATGTACGCCGGCGACGTGCCGACATCGGCATGGTGTTCCAGAACTTCAACCTGTTCCCGCATCTCACCGTCCTGCAGAACCTCATCGAGGCACCAATCGCGGTACGCGGCGCGACACAGGCAGACGCCGAATCATTGGCGCTGGCGCTGCTGGCACGTATTGGCCTGCTGGACAAGGCAGACACCTATCCCCGCCAGCTCTCTGGCGGTCAGCAGCAACGCGTCGCCATCGCCCGGGCGCTGGCACTGCAACCCAAGGTGCTGCTGTTTGACGAGCCCACCTCGGCACTGGATCCGGAACTGGTCAACGAAGTGCTGGCACTCATCGAGGAACTGGCTCGCTCGGGCACCACGCTGGTGATCGTCACCCACGAGATCGGCTTCGCGCGTCGCATCGCAGACAAGGTGGTCTTCATGGAAGGCGGCCGCGTGGTGGAGGTGGGGACACCTACACAGCTGTTCGAACAACCACGACAGGCCCGCACCGCCGAGTTTCTTGCAAGCGTGCTTTGAACCCATTTCTGCCATCGGAGCCCACAATGCCTGCCCCCATCCGCCGCCATCTCGGCACGCTCATCGTCATCTCGGCGCTGGCCGCAGGTGTCGGCCTGATCCTCTACACCCGCGTGGGCGCTGCGCCGGACAACGCCGTCGCCGCGCCTGGGCCGGATGCAGCAGACAAACCGGTGCCGCATGCACACGCCGACGCTGCCGCAATCGCCCTGCTACCGAAAGACCATGTCTTCGCCACACCCGGCGCCCTCACCATCGCCACCACCCCTGGTGCGCTACCGCTGGGCGACTACGCCGCCGATGGCAAGCAGGTGATCGGCATTGAACCGGACATCGCCAGACTGATCGCTGACTCGCTGGGCCTGCGTTTGAACCTGGTTCCGGTAGCCTGGCCGGACTGGCCGTTGGGACTGGAGTCGGGCAAGTACGACGCGGTGATCTCCAACATCACCGTCACCGAGAGCAGGAAGCGCAAGTTCGACTTTTCCAGCTACCGCTACGACCTGCTCGGCGTCTACACGCGTAGCGGCGGCCCGATTCGAGCAATCACCCAGCCGCGCGACGTTGCTGGGCTGAAGGTCGTCGTCGGCGCCAGCACCAACCAGGACCAGATACTTCGCCGCTGGGATGCACAGAACGTGGCCGCCGGATTGGCGCCGGTGGAGTATCAATACCTCGACGATCCGACGGTTGGCCGTCTGGCGGTGATCACCGGGCGCGCGGATATCTCATTCGAGCCCAATGCCACCGGCGCCTACGCCGCACGCGACGGCAAGGTGCGTCAGGTTGGCCTGTTCCCCGGTGGCTGGCCAAACGCAGCGTCCATCTCGGTTGCCACCCGCAAAGGCAGTGGACTGGCCGCGGCCATCACCCAGAGCCTCAACACCCAGATCGACAACGGCAACTACGCCACCGCGCTGGCACGCTGGAACCTGCAATCGGAAGCCGTGCCACGTTCGCAGACCAATCCGCCGGGGCTGGCGGATCTGTAATGGCAGCAGCGCCATGCACAGGGCAAACACCCCACAGCAACTGGCACGAAAACAGTGCAAACGGACAACAAAAAGGGCTCGCATTTCTGCGAACCCTTGAAATTTTGGTGGCCGAGGACGGAATCGAACCGCCGACACGGGGATTTTCAATCCCCTGCTCTACCAACTGAGCTACTCGGCCACTTTGTCTTGTTTTCGTCGGCGTTGCTGCCGTCGAGGAGGCGTATATTACGGAGCTATTTCGGTTTCGGCAAGCCAATTTCACAAAAATTTTCACATCCGCCGAAAATTCCTCGAAATGCCTTGTGTAGCGAGGCTTCAGACGCAGAAGCCGCGCCGCCGCATGGCGAAAAAATCGCCAAAGCGCCTGTTCCCAGCGCAAAAACGCAAAGAAGCCGCATCATCCGATGCGGCTTCTTTGCTTGAAGACTTGGTGGAGCGGAGGAGGATCGAACTCCCGACCTTCGCATTGCGAACGCGACGCTCTCCCAGCTGAGCTACCGCCCCACACGGTCAGCCGAGCATAGCGCGGCATCGGCACCTTCGCCACTAGACCGCTGCCTCTCCCTCACCACCTCACTCCAGGCAGCACCCAAGCGGCAGACTGCAGCCTATCCTCACAGCATCACCAACGGTTGCCTGTACTCCGCATCCGCTTTTGATCCTGCCCCAACGTTTCAGCCGCCAGCAACTCAGTCCTCACTGGGAGCCATCACTGCGAACAGCATCCAGGCTGTGTGCGGAATCCACTGTTCCACCGAACGCCACGGCTCCAAGTCCGGGCCTGGGGCGAAGCTGATGCCTGCACCGCGATCACTGTTCGGCACACCGGTGATGCCGTTGGAGATGCCGCCGACGAACATCTCGTCCAGTGCATGCTCGGCATTGGGCGCGTTCAGGCCCTCCTTCGCGAGACCCAGCCCGGAGAAGCGCAATTTGCCAGCGCTTACTTCGATGGATTGCGGGATGGGGACAAGCTGAGCAGCTAGCGCCGGTGTTTCCACCGTCGCAGTCGAGCGATAGTCACATGCGGCAACGGCAACGACTGCTAGGCAGACCAACAGAACAGCCAGTTTGAACGGCAGCTTCATTTACCCTCCAGAAAACCCCTGCACCGCACGATACCTCGTTGAAGCCAACCGCGGCGCGCTGACGAACTCTACGCACAAAGCTGTCTTGAACATACTCAACTGCAAACAGATGCCACTGCACCATCAAGCAATGCAGTCGTCGCAGTTTTCCGATGGGCTGACCAGACCACTCCCGAAGTTCTGCTGACCTGTTATCGAAGGTCGCCGTGCCATCCACAAGCACTTTGCCCAAGGGACACCCCCAGGATCTCGAGCTTGGCGTTCACGGCGTGTAACAGCTGACATCCGCCTCCCCGATATGGAAGAAAAAGCGCGTCCACCGCCAACGACTGAACACCTGTAACCGCCGTGGGCCACTTATTGGTCATTCACGCACTTCAATCCTAGCGCGAGAATCCTGATCATAGTCACAAATCATGCATGGAAGGGCGACAGACGGAATCATGAATTGGTCACATTGAAAACCATGCTACAGAGAGATGACATATCATTGCCAAAATAAGAGATTGGGAATTTCCCACACAAAGGGGGACAAAAAAATGGAACTGGTCAAAACCGATGATGCCCTTGAATTGAACGTCCACCGTACCACTCGGCATGGCGACGCATACGCAACAATGCTCCAGAATCGGTGGACAGACGAGATTCTGCGCGATTTTCGGTGGCAGGAATACATGCGCGCGTACCCGGATCTGCGTTTCGACAGCGACCTGCAGGCACGCTGGCATCTTATCTACAACGGCTACCGTGAAGGACGCCTTTTTGATCCCGATCGCTGCAAACGCTTGGACCCTGGTTACTATCGAAAACGCTACCCTGAACTGCTGCTTGAAACGGATGATCAAGCACAGTTCCACTACTGTTACTCTGGCTACTATGAAAATAGATTCGCCAATGCTGACACCGAGCAAATGTACAACGTCGACCTGCACATATACCAACATGGGCGCGTCGGATCCCATTCAATTGCTGCAGCACTGAAAGGAAACTTCTCGGGCTCGGTAGCACATATGCATTGGCGCTCCGACATGGCGCTGTACCACCCAGCATGCTCGCTCCCTTACTCCTTCATCCTCGGAAGTCAACGCGAAAAGCCGCTGCGGGTAATTTCGGCCGGCCGTGAAGTTGTTTCACGCGTCATTTCCGGCGCATTCCAGTTTATGGAATCACTTGAAAGCAATGAAACTGATATCGATGTAGCGAGGATGACAAGCCACCTAGAGGATACATTCCTGCATGACTGCGACGTAGTGACCGGCTGGTTTGACCACCAATTCCATTGCGGACTTGATATCTACAAACATCGCTTCGACCATCAAAAAGGCTATACACACATTGGCAACAGCCATATGGATCTATTTCTATACCGCCAGGAGAACATCAACCAGATTGAAGCTCCATTGGCACAGTTCCTCGAACTACCAGAGCTCCGACTAAATCACGACAACGCATCAAACTCAAAAAATTACGGAGAAAGCTATCGATATTTCATGAGGAAGTTCGTCCTGCCAAAGGAGGTACTGAGGGAGATATACAGCACTGACTATATGCAATTTTTCTTCAGCGACGATGAAAGAAGAAACCTGATCAGTTACTGGTCTTCACCTCGCGCAACTGACAGGCCACGATAAGCGACCATCGTCACGGGGAATCGCGGACCGCGATCGATGACGACCGGGGAGGGGCGGCTTTGCAGCTTGAATAATCAATTGCCGCCACTACCCATAGCGGGCCCGAACAACCAGCCCCATCTCTTTGCAGCGATGGAACTGGCACAGCTGATAGCAGAACGAGATCCACCAACATTCTTCCAGAGCCACCGTACTGCCGGACGATTTTTCCCGCCCTGCAACGCGGGTACAGGCAGGCAGACTCGCGCTTTTCAGCCTGTAGTGCGTAGCTCCGTCGCGAACAACGCAAACCGGATTGTTCGAGGCAGCTATTCAGAATTTTCTTGAGTTTCGACGCTTGGGCCGAAGCCTTGCAGCGAAAAACGCGCCGCCCTTTGACGGCTCGCGTACCTGGAACAAAAGGCCAACTACGCATTAACAGCGTACGGTGCCTCGCAGATGCCGACCGGTACCCGAATGCAGAAACTGGGCCGATGGGCTACCAGCAGTATCGATCGTCTCCAACTTTGGCGGTGCCGCAGTGGAGCCCATGCCCCCCAGCATCTCAGTGTCACGACCCTCGGGTCAGATTTCCGGCTTGTCTCGGTAGCCCAGTGGTGCATGGTCACGTTGCAACAATGGTACATACTGGAATTTTGTACCTCTACGGTTCAAGAACTCCTGCTTTGCCTTAGCGATGGTCTCCGGCGACTGCAGCAGCTGCACGCCGGCCAGGGCCATTATCTTGGCTGCGTTCAACGCACCTTTGTTACCGATCGACATGCCCGATGCGGCAACTGCCTGCCAGCTGTGCGCCGGGGTTCCGGGCACCCAGGTTGCGGTGCTGACCCCAGCCGTGGGCACGTTCCAGCTGACATCGCCAACATCGGTGGATGCGCTGCCCGCCTGATCCGCACGGTAGGGCTGCAGCTGTGTTGCCACCTGCAGGTCCGGGCGCTTTTCCAGGCTCTCCTGCAGCTTCTTTGCGAATGCCTGCTCGGCCGGGTCGTATTGCACGCCGCCAACCTGCTGCAGTGCTGCCTGCATCACCTGCCCAAGCGTGTCATTGGGCAACAGCGAGTACACACCACCGGTCGGCTCGAATTCGGCCGTGGTACCCGTGCCCATTGCCGCGCCTTCGGCTGCCTTCTGCAGGCGTTCGATCACATCGCGCACCACCGCCGGGTCGGTATGGCGCACGTAGTAATACGCCTCGGCCGCATCCGGCACCACGTTGGGAGCGGCGCCGCCGTTGCTGATGACGTAATGGATGCGGGTGCCATCGGGCACGTGCTCACGCATCAGATTGGCCATGTAGTTGAAGGCCTCAACGCCGTCCAGCGCGGAGCGGCCGCGCTCGGGAGCGATGGCGGCGTGGGCGGCACGCCCGTGGAAACGGAACTTGCCGCTGATGTTGGCCAGCGTCGTGCCTTGCGCAGCTGAGTTCTCCGCGGACGGATGCCAATGCAGCACCACATCCACATCATCGAACAGCCCCGCCTTGGTCATGTATACCTTGCCGGAGCCGCCCTCCTCCGCCGGCGTTCCGTACAGCCGCACTTCGCCGGGCGTACCGGTCTGCTGCATCCACTGCGCCAAGGCGCGGGCTGCGCCCACCGATGCCGCACCAAACAGATTGTGGCCACAGGCCTGACCCGCATCCTGGCCGGCGATGAGGCTGCGCACCGGCTCCGCCGCCTGGGCCATGCCGGGCAGCGCATCCATTTCTGCCAGCAGCCCGATCACCGGGCCCTTGCTGCCGTTGCGAAAGCTTGCGACGAAGGCCGTCGGCATGCCGGCAACATTGGCCTGGATATGGAAGCCGGCCTGTTGCAACTCCTTCTGCAACAGCGCGGATGATGCATGTTCCAGATAGCCGAGCTCGGGCTGCTGCCACAACTGTTGCCCAACCTCAGCCTGCCGCTGCGCGTAGCTGTCCAGCGTACTGATCACGTCCGCGGCAAGCGTGGTTCCTGTAAGAGGAAGCAACGCTGCCAGCAACGCGGCACGCAGATAACGGGTCTTCATCCAGCCAGCCTCACGCATCAATAGAAACTGACGTTGTCGATCTCGAACCACAGCTTGCTGCCCGGTTCGCCGCTGCCGGAGACAACCAGCTGCTGCAGGTCATCGCCCTTCCACACCGCCACGGGTGCCTTGGCGCGATACGGGGGCTGGCCCTGCAGTGCGGTGAAGGGAATCTCCACCGTCTGCCATTGCGCCCCAGCCTGCAGTGGCGCAACGAAACGACGGTTGCCCAAGGCCCGTACCTCCAGCCGCAATTCCGGTGCGCTGCCGCGCAGCTCCAAGCGGATGCCGCGATAGGCACGCGCATCCACCGGCGCCACCGAACCACGGCTCAGCGGCAGGATCGTCGCAGCGAAGGCAGTGTCCTTGCTGGACAGCTTGGCCTGGGTTGCCAGCGCGTTGCCGCCGATTTCGCGTGCGACGATCTCGGTGACCTGCGCGGTGCGGTCGTTACCGCCATCGGCCTCGTCCACGCGCAGCGTGTCCAGGGCGGTACGGCCATCGCTGCGCTCGAAGTCATCAACCAGGGCCTGCACCGGCTGCGCTGGCAAGGCCAAGGCCTTGTTGCCGGCCGGCAACACAGCGCCCTTGCCTTGCACCTGGCGACCGCCAACATACACCTGCTGCGTATTGCGAACGTCGCCGATACGCTCCCACGGGCGACCGCTTACCAGCAACAGATCCGCACGCTTGCCGACCTCGATGCTGCCGCGATCATTCACGCCCAGCGCCTTGGCGCTGGCCGAGGTACCAGCCAGCAGCGCCTCGCTGGGGGTCAGCCCGGCCTGCACCAGCAGCTCCAGTTCGCGCAGGGTCGATGTGCCATGCGGCGTACCGGTCATGCCTGCATCGGTACCCACCACGACCAGGATACCCGCATCGTGCAGCGTCTTGACGTTGTGCAAGGCATTTGCGAAGTTCTGCTCGCGCTGGGCCAGCACATCCGGCTTGGCGTTGTTGCGTCCGCTGCCATCGACGCGCTCGGGCAGATACACCGCCAGCGAGGGGGCATAGGCGGTACCGTGCTCACGCATCAACGCGATCAACTCATCGTCAACCGCACCGTCCTGCACGCTGTGTGCGATCACGTCCACGCCCGCTCGAGCGGCGGCCTTGCCGCGCTTGACCATCACCGTATGAGTGAACACCTTTAGGCCGTTCTTGTGGGCTTCGTCGACCAGCGCAGTGAGGGTTTCCTCGTCCATGCTGCTGTTGTCGGCAGCATTGGAATAGCGCCAGCCATCGGTGAAGGCCTTGATGAAGTCCGGCTTGTAGGCGGCAACCGCACGCACGCCAGCACGCGCGGCCTCGGGTGAGTTCACCCAGCGGGTGGTGTTCTCGTCACCCCAATCCGCGCCATGGCCGAGCGGCGTGCTCATGCGCGCGGCGAACTTGACGTCGGGTGCGGCGATCGAGGCCAGCCAGGCACGGCGTGGCGCATAGGCCTCCGGCGGCTCGTGGAAATCGCTGACCGTGGTGACGCCGGCCGCCATGTAGAGATTCGCCACCTGCGGCAGTTCCGACGGCGTGGCGTTCGGCGTCCAGTGCGTGTGCAGATCGAACAGACCCGGCAGCAACGCCTGGCCACGTGCATTGACCACACGTGCGCCCTTGGGGGCCGTCAGTTCAGCGCCGATCGCAGCAATGCGACCGTCCTTGACCAGCACGCTGGCCGCATAGGGAGCGCGGCCAGTGCCATCGAAGACCATTGCGTCGCGGATCAACACGGCCTTGTCGCCGGCAGTAGCGGCCATGCTGGCCTGCCCTGCCCCCAGTAATGCCGCGGCGAGCACCGCCAAGGCGAAACCACGCTTGCTGTTGTAATGCATGTTCTTATCCAGATTCATTGCATGGACCGCGCCGCCTGCGGCGCGGCATCAGGGGAGCTCAGCCGCACCACGTCTCCGCGCTGCTGAACCACCAGGCCAAGGCTCAGCGCGACACTGTTGGCAAAACCGCGCGGGTCACTGGCCGAATACAAGCCAACGATGCGGCGACTGCCAACCAGCGGGTCATCGATGACGATGCGGGTATCGCTGTAGCGCAGGAACTGCGCCGCCGCGACCGACAAGGTGTCGCCGTTGAAGGACAACATGCCTTCGCGCCAGGCCAACTGCTGATCCACATCATCCGTGGGCACCGCCTCGATGCGAATGCCGTGGCTGCGGTTGGCCAGCGCTCGATAGTTGGCTACCAATCGTGCTGGAGCGACCGCGCCCTGGGTATCGGTCACATCGACGATGCCTTCGCGCACCAGCACTTCCACGCCACCGCTGCGGCGCTCGGTGAGGCTGACCGCGAAACTGGTGCCTACCGCGGTGACATCGGTTTCCTCCGCGCGCACCACGAACGGGCGTTGCGGGTTCTTGGCCACGTCGAACAAGGCCTCGCCCTGCAGCAGGTGGATATCACGGCGGGTCGCACTGAACTGCACCCGCACCTGCGAGTCCGAATCCAGTGTGATCGCCGAGCCGTCCTGCAGCGGCACGCGCAGGATCTCGCCCTTGCGGGTGGCGAAGTACTCGACCCCATCGTCCTGGCGTTGCACGCCGATGGCGAGCACGCCAACCACGGCAGCCAGGCCCATTGCCCAGCGCAGTACGCGCCGCGCCCGTCGTGGCGCGCGTGCGGTGAATGCACGGTCCATTTCGCCGGCCGACAGCGCGCGTGCGCGATCAGTACGTGCCAGCACTGCATGGGCGCGGGCATAAGCGCCAAAGTGGCGCGTATCGGCTTCCAGCCAGGCATCACGTTGCGCACGTTCCTCCACCGTGAGTTGCGCGCGGTCCTCGCGCGCCACCCAACTGGCGGCTACATCATCAATACTCGCATCAGCGCCGACGCGCATGCCTTGCTCCTTCCGCGGCGAACCGCTCACTACTCTTCTGCATTACGTCGTCATCACGCTTCATCGAATCCATCAATACCCGGATTCCCTTGCAGATGTGTTTCTCCACGGTGTTCTCGCTGATCTGCATGCGTTCGGCGATCTCGCGCTGCGAGTAGCCCTCCACACGCCGCAGCACGAACGCCTGCCGACACTTGTCCGGCAGGCTTTCGATCAAGGCGCCTATGCGCGCCAGCTCCTGTCGTGACGACGCCATCCGCTCCGGGCTGACTTCGTCGCCAACAATGGCGACACGGTCGATCTCGGCAACGGCCTCGATCGACACCACCTGCGCGCGCCGCAACTGCTGCAGCACCACCGAGTGGGCGACCGAGTACACGTAGGCCTTGGGCTGCAGGATGTGCGATACATCCGCCATTCCGGCGAGGATGGCGTAGGTCTCCTGGATCACGTCATCCACGTCCTGGCGCAGCGACAATCGCCGCCGCAGCCAGTCCCGCAGCGCGGGCTCGCAAGGCAATATGTGCTCGGCCAACCAGCCGGCACGCTCCCGGGCAAGCGCCGCGTTCATCGCGGCACCTGCCCGGCTCCCGCCACGTGGCGGAATGAAACTTTTTTCTGCATCAGAACGCCTTGCTCACGTTGACGTACCAGTAACGCGGATTGGCCTGGTAAACACCCGACGGGTAACCGAAGACATCGTCGGAGATCGGCGGGCGCTTGTTGGCGATGTTGTTGGCACCGACCTTGACCGCCACGTTGTTGAGCCAACCTTCGCGTGCGAAGTCGTACTTGACGAAGGCATTGGCCAGCGTCTGCGACTTCACCGTCCACGGCGTGCCATCGGCCAGGGTCAGGCCGTTCTCGACGTAGGAGCTGGCATAACGCGCGCTCGCGCCCACCGACAGCTGCTGGTAACGCCAGGTCAGCGTGCCGGACCACTTCCATTCCGGGTTACCGCCATTGCCGATCAGGTCACCACCACCGGTGATGCGGATCGACGGATCCACCAGCCCTGCGGACTTGGCATCTTCCAGCGCCTGCAGTGCCGGCGAACGCTGGCGGTAGAACTCGATCAGGTGGGTACCGGTGACCGAAAGATCGAAGCGGCCGATCGCGGTTTCCGGCGAGTTCCAGCTGAAGTTGTAGTCCACGCCGCGCAGGGTCTGCGGCTCCAGGTTGACGTACTGGTCGGTGACGTACAGCACCTTGCCGGCAGCAGCCAGACCGGTGCCGGCGAAGCGGGCGATGTCGTCAGCGGTCGCATCTGCACGCACCACCGCCGAGTTGCTACCGCCCTGCTGGCGCAGCATGTAGTCCAGGATCAGCGCATTGCCTTCGCCGAACAGGCCGATGATGCCCTCCTGCTCGTACTTGTAGTAATCGACGGCGAAGGTGAAGCGACCGTAGTTTTCCGGGATGAAGCGCGGCTGGAAGACCAGGCCGGCGCTGGTGTTGGTCGAGGTTTCCGGCTTCAGGTCCGGGTTGCCCGAGCGCCGTGCGGTGGTGGAGTAGCTGTAGCCGCCGCAGTTGGCGAACGCCGGCTGTGCACCGCTGCGCTTGTCCGCCTCGCACTGGATGTAGTCGGTGCGGGTGTTGGAACGGCTCACCACTGTGGCGTTGATCTGCTCCAGGTTGGGCGCACGGAAACCCTTGGCCCAGGACGAACGCAGGGTCAGGCCATCAAACACCTGCCAGCCCAGCGCCAGCTTCGGCTTGGCGACATTGCCGAAATCGTTGTAGCGCTCGGCGCGGCCGGCCACCTGCAGGTCCAGCGAGCGCACCAGCGGGATGTTCATTTCCGGCGATACCAGCGGCACCGAGAACTCGGCGAACAGGCCGGCGACGGTGCGCGAGCCATAGGTATCCGGGGTCGGGCTGACGCCGTACATGTCGCTGGGATAGGCAACGCCGGTGATCGCATCGGTGAAGGTCACCGAACCATCGACCCGTGCATCGCGATCATCGCGCTGGGTTTCGTGGCGCACTTCCAGGCCCGCGGCCATGCCGACATCGCCGGCCCAGGTCTTGAACAGGTCCGCGCGCGAGGCCTTGAAGTCCCACAGGAACAGCTCGGTCTTGCTCTGGCGCTGTGCCTTGTAGAAGAACTGGTCCAGCTTGTCCCAGTCATTGCAGCCGCCGCAGAACGGGTTGTAAGCCGATGCGGTGGGATTGGCCAGGGCCTGCTGGAACAGCGACATGCTCACTGCATCCTGCGTGTCCTTGACCCTTGCCGCCGAGTACAGCGCAGCGCTTTCCCAGTCAAAGCCGTAGTGGAAGCCACGCAGGCCGGCCAAGGCACGCACCTGGGTGTTGTTGACCTCGATGCGGGTCGGTCGCTCGAAGCGGTAGCTGGTGATGGTCACCGGCACGCCGTTGGCGTCGATGTTCAAGCCCTGCAGGCGGTTCGGGTTGAGCGAACCGTCGGGCAGGTACATCGCGCCGAAGGGGTTCCAGTAGTTGCTGGCTGCCACCGTCATCGGCAAGGCGGTGATGGTGTTGACGCCGTTCTGCAGGCTGTAGGCGCGCGAGTTGTAGATGCCAGCCTCGCTGAAGAACGACAAGCCGTTGTCGAAATCATGCTTGCCGGTGACGAACAGGTTCAGACGACGCACGTCCGGGCTGATCGACAGCGGATATTGGCCCTGCTGGTTGTCGCGCAGATTGGCGTCGGCACCCGAGGTGGCCTTGCTGCCGGACTGCACGCACAGGCCATCGGCAATGGTCGCCGCACAGCCGCTGTTGCTGGTCGGCTGCACATGGAAGGCACCGGCGGTGGTGGTCAGCCAGGTTCCGTTCTGCGACACGCGCGGGCCAACCACGGTGAAGTTGCCCCACGGACTGTTGGTATTGCGATTGTCGGTGCCGGCCAGGCCTTCAAACGGCGTGCCGAGGAAGTCGGCCGCACGGTTACCGTTTTTGGTCCAGTCCTGGTCCAGCGAGTTCAAGCCGGTGGTGTTGTAGTAATTGAAGGCGATGGTGATGTTGGAGCGCAGGTCCTCGGAATTCTTGCCCCACATGCCGTTGACGCCGATATCGCGCAGGTCGGTACCTTCACCGAACCCCTTCTGCACGCTGATGGTGCCGCCGTCCATGTCGTCGCGCAGCACGTTGTTGACCACGCCGGCCACCGCATCGGTGCCGTAGATGGCGGCCGCGCCGTCCAGCAGCACCTCAACGCGACGCAGGTTGGACACCGGCACCGCATTGGCGTTGTAGGTCAGCACCGGCACCAGGTTGCCGTCGGCCTGGCTGGTGGGATGGACCACGGTGCGGCGGCCATTGATCAGCAGCAGGGTATTGCCGACACCGAGGCCGCGCAGATTGACCGAGGCGATGTCGCCGCGGGCGTAGTTGGAGCTGTTGCCACCATTGGTGCCACTGAACGAGACATCGCCCATCTGCGGGATGGAGCGGTACAACTCGTCGCCGGACACAGCGCCGGTGGCCTCGATCTGCTCGGCCTGCAAGGTTGCCACCGGCAGGATCGCGGCGGTCTTGGCGCCCTTGATCTGGCTGCCGACCACGGTGATCTGGTCCAGCGTGCTGACGCTGGGGCTGGCCGCTGCCGGCGCGGGTTCAGCGGCTTCCTGTGGCGCAACCGGCGCTGCAGCCTGCCCTGCGGCAAGTCCACCCAAACCACCGAGTGAGGCCAGCATCGGCGTTGCCGCGCGCAGGGTAATGGTGCGACCGTCGTCCGAGGCCACGCTCAGGCCGGTACCGGTAAGCAGGCGGGCCAGCGCCTGGCGCGGCTCCATCTGCCCTTTCAACTCGGCTACTTCAATGCGCTGGGCGCCACCTGAATGCGCCGGGGCGATGATCTGCACGCCGGCCTGTCGGGCGAACTCCGGCAATACCTCCTCGATGCTGCCGGCCTGAAGATCGAACTGTGGTGGCGCTGCCAGCGCCGGAACGGAGGCGCACAGCGCCACAACTGCCAGACCGCCGCGGATAGCGCTTGCAAGCGGCAACAACTTGAATGAACGCATGGATGAATCCCCAGAAAATGACGCGAATGACGGCAACCTCTGCCCCCTGCACTAGTCGATGCATGACCGCGGCGGTTCCGCCATCCCATCGTCATATTGGCTGATCTTGCAGACCTGTACCCAGCAGGCCGCCATACGCCGTAGTATTCTTGGGAGATAAGCTCAGGACCCGAGGACCACGCCCCATGCGTTTTCGCCCCCAGTACGCCTTGATGGCCGTACTCGCACTTGTACTCACCGCCTGCGGCAATGGTCCGGTGAAGCGCGTCTCCGAACCGGCCGCCAGCATCCAGCAATTGAGCGTCGGCAATGACGGCAACTGGGAAGTGGAACTGCGCCTGCGCAACTACAGCTCGATGCCGATGCGTTTCGACAACGTATCGCTGGCGGTGAAGGTTGGCGATGAAGCCGCCGGCACGCTCAGCGCCAGCCCGGCGCTTTCGATCGGCCCGGAATCGGCCGACGTCATCAAGGTCCGCCTGCAGCCCGCGTCCTCGGCACGCATCGTCGTGGCCGATGCACTGGCCGGTGGCCGCTCGCTGTTCTACGAACTGGAAGGCAGCGTCAGCGCCACCCCGGAAGAAAAGAAGCAACGCAGTTTCGACATCAAATCGCGCAACAGCCTCAACCAGGCCCCCGGCCTGCCCGGCGTACTGCGCTGATCCCCCATCCGTTCCCGCATTGTTCGAGAGCCGCCTGATGAGCAACTACAAAGCCCCTGTTACCGATCTCCGTTTCGCCCTGCACGACGTATTGAAGGCCGAGTCCCTGTTTGCATCGATGGGCTTCGAAGACGCTACCGCGGACGTCATCGACGCGGTGCTGGAAGAAGCCGGCCGCTTCAGCACCAGCGTGCTGGCCCCGCTCAATGCGATCGGCGACCAGACCGGCTGCAAGCTCGACAAGGCCACCAACGAAGTCACCACCGCCCCGGGCTTCAAGGAAGCCTATGCACAGTTCGTCGAAGGCGGCTGGACCGGCCTGACCGCGTCGCCGGATTTCGGCGGCCAGGGCATGCCGGAAACCATGGGCATGGCCTTGAGCGAAATGGTGTCCTCGGCCAACCTGGCCTGGAGCCTGTTCCCGATGCTGTCGCACGGCGCTGTTGAAGCGCTCAAGCACTACGGCGAAGACTGGCAGAAGGAAGCCTTCCTCAAGCCGCTGGTGGCCGGCAACTGGACCGGCACCATGTGCCTGACCGAGCCGCACGCCGGCACCGACCTGGGCCTGCTCAAGACCCGCGCCGAGCCGAACGCCGACGGCAGCTATTCAATCACCGGCACCAAGATCTTCATCACCGCCGGCGAGCACGACCTCGCCGACAACATCGTGCACCTGGTGCTGGCCAAGCTGCCCGACGCACCGGCCGGCCCGAAGGGCATCTCGCTGTTCGTCACCCCGAAGTACAAGGTCGACCGCGACGGCAAGCAGGGCGAACGCAATGAACTGCATTGCGGCGCGCTGGAACACAAGATGGGCATCCACGGTTCGTCCACCTGCGTGATGAACTTCGACGGCGCCCAGGGCTACCTCGTCGGCCAGCCGCACAAGGGCCTGCAGGCGATGTTCGTGATGATGAACTCCGCCCGCCTCGGCGTTGGCGTGCAGGGCCTGGCGCAGTCCGAGCGTGCCTACCAGGGCGCACTGGCCTATGCCCGCGAGCGCCTGCAGTCGCGCGCACCCAAGGGTGCCGTGCAGCCGGACAAGCCGGCCGATCCGATCATCGCCCAGCCCGATGTGCGCCGCATGCTGCTGACCACCAAGGCACTGACCGAAGGTGGCCGCCTGCTCGCCGCACACGCCTACACCCAGCTCGATGCCGCACACAGCAGCGCCGATGCGCAGGCACGCGCCGACGCCGACACGCTGGTCAGTTTCCTCACCCCCATCGTCAAGGCCTGCCTGACCGAGTGGAGCATCGAGGCTACGTACAACGGCCAGCAGGTGTTCGGCGGCCACGGCTACATCGCCGAGCACGGCATGGAGCAGTACGCCCGCGATGCCCGCATCACCACCTTGTATGAAGGCACCACCGGTATCCAGGCGCTGGACCTGATCGGCCGCAAGACCGCCGCCTCGCAGGGCGCCGGCCTGAAGCTGTTCCTGGCCGAGATCGAGCAGTTCATCGCCGCCAATGCCAGCAACCCGGCCGTCGCCGAGTTCCTGCCGGTGCTGGGCGGCAAGGCCAAGGAATGGGGCAAGCTGACCATCGACGTGCTGCAGCGCGCCGCCGCCAACCCGGAAGAACTGGGCGCGGCCAGCTGGGATTACCTGTTCTACAGCGGCTACGTCGCCGTGGCCTACTGGTGGGCCCGCTCGGTGGTCGCCGCGCAGGCTTCCAGCCACCCGGAAGCCTTCAACCAGGCCAAGCTGGAGACCGCGCGTTTCTACTACGCCCGCATCCTGCCGCGCACCCTGAGCCACGCCGCCGGCATCGCCGCTGGCGCCGACTCGCTGATGGACATGGATTCGGTCCGCTTCGGCGACTGATCCGGAAGCGAAAGCAGGGGCAAAGCTCCCCTCATCCGCCCCTTCGGGGCACCTTCCCCCAAGAAGGGGGCTGCAGTCGCGCACGCGGGAGAAGGGAACGATCAGGAAAGCCTGCGACCCTGGAGCCCCTCTCCCGCCTGCGGGAGAGGGGTTGGGGTGAGGGCAGCTCTTGCTTAGCTCCCTCCCTTGCGCCGAAGGCGGAGGGGAGGGCTGGGGAGGGGTAAGCTCTCAGGCGTCCGAAACACCATCAGCTTCGCGGCTAACGCCGCTCCCACAAAACCTGAGCTTCACCCGCCTTTACACAAACTGTCACGCATCGTGTATAAGCTGTTAACCCGATGGAGACAGACACTACACCGCGTAGTCTGATCGATACCGGAGCCGGGACTTCCGCTCCGACAGACGGGTTTTCACTTCCGCCCTCCCTGCACCGCCTCGGCTCCGTGCGACTGCTGTCGCTGGATGCGCATGGCCGCGTGCTGGACTGGATCAACTGGCAGGATGCCGCCTGCCTGTATGCACGCGGCGCCGTCGCCTGGACCATGGGCGATCCCTGCCTGCACGTACACGGCGCAATATCGCGGCTGACCGGCCTGCGCAGCGGCATGGACCTGCACCCGATCATCGCCTCGCGCGGCCACGCCCGCTCGCGCGCGATCGACCCCACGCCCAACCTCACCAATCCTGCGCTGTTCGCGCGCGACGCCCAGCTCTGCCTGTATTGCGGCCAGCACTTCAGCCGCCCGCAACTGACCCGCGACCACGTCCTGCCCGTCTCCAAGGGCGGCAAGGACACCTGGGAGAACGTGGTCAGCGCCTGCTTCCACTGCAACTCGCGCAAGAGCAACCGCACCCCGGCCCAGGCCAATATGCCGTTGCTGGCAGTGCCGTACCGGCCCAGCTGGATCGAGCACCTGATCCTGTCCAACCGCAACATCCTCGCCGACCAGATGGCCTTCCTGAAGTCGCAGTTGCCGCGCAAAGCCCTGCAACGCGGGCTCTGAGCCCCACGCTGCGGTCTCGCGTATTCATGCGAAACTGCCATCCAGACTGAACACGGCCTTCAGCTTGGTGCCAAACCACCTCATCCGGCACTCATTGATGATGTGCTTTGCTTGCCCCACCCTCTCCGGACGGGGAAAATACCGTTTCGAGTGAAACGCGAAGACCATGATCGACTCTGCCAGCTATCCGCGCCTGTCGCGCATCAAGACTCCCGATGACCTGCGTCTGTTCGACGAGAGCGAACTGGGGGCCATTGCCGGCGAACTGCGCGCCTACCTGATCGAATCGGTGGGCAAGAGCGGCGGTCACTTCGCGGCCGGCCTGGGCGTGATCGAGCTTACCGTTGCCCTGCACTATCTGTATGACACCCCGGTCGACCAGTTGGTGTGGGACGTGGGCCACCAGACCTACCCGCACAAGATCCTCACCGGTCGTCGCGACAGCATCCACACCGTCAAGCAGAAGGACGGCGTAGCGCCGTTCCCCAAGCGCGAGGAAAGCGAGTTCGACACCTTTGGCGTCGGCCACTCCTCGACCTCGATCTCCGCCGCACTGGGCATGGCCATCGCGCGCCAGCGCCAGGGCGATGATCGCAAGGTGATCGCGGTGATCGGCGATGGCGCGATGACCGCCGGCATGGCGTTTGAAGCGCTGGCCCACGCAGGCGGCATGGACGACGAGCCGAACGTGCTGGTCATCCTCAACGACAACAACATGTCCATCTCCGAAGCCGTCGGTGGACTGACCAAGATGCTGGGCCGGGCAACCGCCAGCCGCACGCTCAACGCCCTGCGCGAGAGCGGCAAGAAGATCCTCGGCGACAAGCGCCACAGCCCGCCTGCGCGCTTCGTGAAGCGCTGGGAAGAACAGTGGAAAGGCATGTTCGTGCCCTCCACAGCCTTCGAGCAGATGGGCTTCCATTACACCGGTCCGATCGATGGCCATGACTTGCCGCTGCTGGTATCGACCCTAAAGCACCTGAAAGACGCCAAGGGCCCGCACCTGCTGCACATCATGACCACCAAGGGCAAAGGCTACGAGCCGGCCGAGGACGACCAGATCGGCTACCACGCCGTCGGTCCGTTCGACCCCAGCAAGGGCCTGCCGGAAAAGGGCGCGCCCAAGAAGCCGACCTATACCGACATCTTCGGCGACTGGCTGTGTGACGCCGCCGCAGCCGACCCGAAGCTGCTGGCAATCACCCCGGCCATGCGCGAAGGCTCAGGGCTGGTGCGTTTCAGCAAGGAATACCCGCAGCGCTACTTCGACGTTGCCATCGCCGAGCAACACGCGGTGACATTGGCCGCTGGCATGGCCACGCAGGGCGCCAAGCCCGTGGTCGCCATCTATTCCACCTTCCTGCAGCGCGCCTACGACCAGTTGGTGCATGACGTCGCCACCCAGGATCTGGATGTGCTCTTCGCCATCGACCGCGCCGGCGTGGTCGGCCCGGACGGCGCCACCCATGCCGGCAATCTCGACCTGAGCTACCTGCGCTGCGTGCCCAACATGGTGGTCATGGCGCCAGGCGATGAAGCCGAATGCCGGCAGATGCTGAGCACCGGCCTGCAGTACAAGGGCCCGGCGGCGGTGCGCTACCCGCGCGGCACCGGTCCCGGCGCAGCCGTTGGCACCGACCTGTCCACGCTGGAAATCGGCAAGGCGCAGCTGCGCGTGCAAGGCAGCCGCATCGCCATCCTCGCCTTCGGCGCCAGCGTGCCGGCAGCCGAACAGGTTGGCCGCGAGCTGGGCCTGAGCGTGGTCAACATGCGTTTCATCAAGCCGCTGGACAAGGCGATGCTGCTGGATCTGGCGCGCACGCACGACGGCTTTGTCACCGTTGAAGACAACGTGGTTGCCGGCGGTGCTGGTTCGGGCGTCTCCGAACTGCTCAACGCCGAAGCCGTGCTGATGCCGATGCTGCACCTCGGCCTACCCGACAGCTACCAGCACCACGCCAGCCGCGAAGACCTGCTGGCCGAGGCCGGGATTGATGCAGCAGGTATTCGCGCCGCCATCCTGAAGCGCTGGCCGAAGCTGCAGGACAGCACGGCACCTTTGAGTGCAGCGAGCTGAGCTGGACTCCAATTAGTGAGTATCCCGAAATCCGATGCCAGCCCCTGGCATCGGTTTTTTCTTTTGTGGGAGCGGCGTAAGCCGCGAAGCAAAAGCACCATCCGGCGATACGAAAACTGGCTGCTCGAGCTATCCCAGCTTCGCGGCTTACGCCGCTCCCTTAAACCAGCAACACCGTAGCCCGGGTAAGCGCAGCGCACCCGGGAAAGTCATTCTCCAGCGGCCGCCTAGATCACCGCGAACAGCCCCGGGTGCGCTCCCGCTTACCCGGGCTACTTGGACTGTACCCACAGTCCTTGCATCAGCTCCGCGCTGTCACCACAGAACTGCTTTTCAGGGCGACTCAACCTCATACCCACGCGCCTGCAGCGCTGCCAGATAGCCATCGGCTTCCAGCAACCGATCCACCGGCAACATCGCAAACGTTTCTTCATTGCGCTGTACGGCGGCTTCCGCAATCGACAACCAATGCTGGCGCACACCCGCCTTCAGATCACCGAAACCGCGATTGCGCACGAAGCCCGACTGCGTGATCGCCTGCATGCAGGCCGCACTCGCGTCCTCATACGGTGAGCGCCGCAACGCCTCCACATCGCCCATTGCCCAGGCATTCGCACGCTCGACCAAGGTCGGCAGATCGTTCTCGACCAAGTCCACGGTCCGTTCGAGGCACACCGCATCGTCCATGCCACCCTCGCGGAACTCGCGGACCGCTGCCTTCGGGTCCTCGATCTTGATCTTCCAGCTCGTTGACGTCGGCGTGATGCCTGCCGCCTTCGCGGCAGCCTCCACCACCGGCCAGACCACCGGCTTCTGACCGAGGCCGATGGATTTCATCGCGGCCGCCTGCAACTCACCGGCCGCGAACATCGGCCGTTTGCGCTCGACCCCGCCATCGCGCGGCAGGTAACGTTGTTTCACCGCACGCCAGCGCGCATACAGCGGCGGCGCCAGCACATCGGCCAGCTCTGCGCCGTCTTCGTTGCGCATCACCTTCCAGACCGATGGCGCCAACGCCAGCTTGCCAAAGAAGCCCACGTCGGCATCAAACACCACGCCAGGTGACAGCAACACCTGCCCCGAGCGCGCGATAACCGCTCGTACCTCATCGGCCCGCCAATCTATCTGGTTGGGCAAGGGCGACACCGTGCCCAGGACCCAAAGCACATGCCCGTCCTTGCTGACCCGCCACAAGCCCGGCCCGGGCTGCACCCCATGGACGACGACCGCCTCCATATCGCGGATCGGTGCCGCTCCCGCATCCGCAGGCACGTCCATCACCTCCTGCGCCGAAGCCCCTCCTGCAAGCAAGCACATCAACAGACAGCAACCACGCAAGCCCTGCACTACCGACATACCTGTCTTCCCTGGGACGATCTGGCTGGGGACATTAGCCATTTCGTTGCATCGATGCGTTAGAACATCGTTCTTCAAGTGCAATAAATTGCCAGCCAACCATGTAGTGGGGGGGGGGGGGGGGGGGGGGGGGGGGGGGGGGGGGACCGGCGACGGGCCATGGCGGGGAGGGGGAGGGCGAGAGCGACGCAGCACAGGCGGAACAGCACAACCGA
>NZ_JBXFWF010000007.1:0-85561 GCF_056854515.1 Stenotrophomonas sp. STEN063 | reverse complement strand
GGCCCGGGGCTGGCGCCGCCCCCCCCCGCCCCGGCCCCCCCCCCCCCCCCCGGTGTGCGCGCCCCCCACCCCCCTCAAAACCCCAACACACCCCCCCCCCCGCGCCCCCCCCCCCCCCCCGCTCCCACAAACCAAGCACGCTCAACCAGAACTCACACCAACTCCGCCGGCCCAACCACCTGCACGCCCGGCTGTGGGTCCAATACCGCCTGCACCAAGGCGTCGGCAATCCGCGTGGCCGGATTGATCCGCCATGCCCGCGGCAGCACCGGCGCCAGCGCCCCCAGCACCACGCTGGCCAGATGCTCGCCGGCACGCCGCTCGGCGCGGTCGCCACCAATCAGGCCCGGGCGTACCAAGGTCAATGAAGCAAACCCCAGCGCGCGAAGATCCTGCTCCAGCTCGCCCTTGACCCGGCTATAGAACACCAGCGAACGCGGATTGGCACCGGCCGCCGAATTCAGCGCAAACACCTCGCAGCCGTTGGCCCGTACCGCCTGCGCGATCGCCAAGGGATAGCCATGGTCGATCTGCCGGAAGGCCTCGCGCGAGCCGGCCTGCTTCATCGTCGAGCCCAGTGCACAGACCACCGCATCTACCTGCCAGCCCGACGCCACCGCCGCCAACCCAGCGAAATCCAGCACCGGATTGAGCAGCCTGGGGTCGGTGCGCGCCAGCGCGCGCCGGGTCGGCGCCACCACGCCACTGCAGCGTGGGTCGGACAGCAAGCGCTGCAATACCTGCGCCCCGACCAGTCCGGTCGCGCCAGCCAGCAATACCCGCATGATGTGCTCCTGTGATCGGCTGCCATTCAAGCCGGCTGCTACCTTGCCGATAATGGGGCTTGGACACCACCTCCGGCTGCGCACAGGCGCCGCCGCAACCCGCCCGGACCCCTGCGCAATGGCCGACAGCCCCGACGACTCCTCCGCTTCCCGCAGCAGCGGGCTGGGCCGCATCCTGTCCCGGCGCACCGCGCCACAGGCGGCTGCAGCGGTCGAGGTCGTAGCCAACGGGGGCGGTGGCATGGCGATGCTGCAGCGCCTTTTCATTGGCGCCAACGCACCGGAACCGGTGTTGGCGGCCTTCGCCCAGGGCATGTGCACCCTGCCCGGTGAACTCGGCGACATGGGCCAGCGCCTGCACAGCGCACACGCCGAACAGGATTGGGAGCGCTACGGCCGCCTGCTGCGGCAGTTGATCGACAAGTACATCCGCACCGTCGAGTTGGAAGCCTCCCACACCAGCAACAGCCAGGCCGAGCAGCTGCGCGACATGCTGCGCGACACCCTCGGCGCCGTGCTGGCCAGCCTGATGCAGCAGTCGCCCGAGCTCGAACAGCAGGCCCAGCGCATGGGCGAGGAACTGCGCACCTGGCGAAGCGGCCAACCCTTGCAGCCGGTGGCCATCCATCTGCGCGAGCTTTGCCACCAGGTCGGCGTGCGCAGCAGCAGCCTGCAGGAACAGCGCGACCTGCTGCTCAACCTGTTCGACATGCTGCTGGAGAACATCTCCGAACTGCTCGATGGCGACAGCTGGCTGCAGGGCCAGATCCGCTCGATCCGGCAACTGCTGGCCGGGCCACTGGACGCCAACTCGCTGGAGCAGACCCGCAACGACCTGCGCGAAGTGATCTACCGGCAAGGGCTGCTGCGCGAGGGCATCGATCAATCCAAGCAGGCGATGAAGGACCTGATGGTGGACTTCGTGACGCAGGTGGACGGCATGGTCACCGAAACCGGCGAATTCCACGATCGCATCGCCAGCTATTCCATTGCCGTACGCCAGACCCGCAGCATCTCCGACCTGACCCAGCTGCTGCAGGACGTGCTGCAGGACACCGCCCGGGTACAGGCACAGGCCGCACGCGCGCGCGACCATCTGGCCAATGCCCGCGCCGAGGCCAAGGCCGCCGAGCAGCGCGTGCAGCAGCTGGAACGCGAGCTTGAGGAAGCCGGCAGCCAGCTGCGCACCGACCCGCTGACTGGCGCCCTCAACCGCCGCGGCCTGGAGCAGCAACTCAGCGAGTTGCTGGCCGACCACAGCGCCCCCCTGAGCCTGGCCATGATCGATCTGGACCACTTCGGCCAGACCAATGCCCAGCACGGTCACGCCGGCGGCGATCAGGCCCTGCGTCATCTGGTGGCGGTGACCCAGCAGCGCCTGCGCGGCCGCGACTGCATCGCCCGCCTCGGCGGCGACGAATTCGTACTGGTGCTGCCCGGCCTCAACCGCGCTGCAGCGCTGGAGACCCTGCAGCAGCTGCAGCAGCAGCTGGCGCAGCGCCCCTTCCTGCATGAAGAACAGCGTGTGCAGGTGCGTTTCAGCGCTGGTGTCGCCCAGGCCCAGCCCGGCGAAGCCCTGCAGGGCCTGCTGCAGCGCGCCGACCAGGCTTTGTATGCGGCCAAGCGCGTTGGCCGCAACCAGGTCCTGCCCGCCGCCTGAGCGGCGAGCGCAACGACAATCGGCTCACGGCTGTGATATTTGCTGCGCTGGTGCGAATCACCAAGGCATGGACATCACCGCGACCACCCCCATCGCCGAGCTGCAACAGCGCTTTGCCCAGTTGCTGGCCCAGCACCAGGGCATCGTGCTCAAGGTCGCGCGCGGCTATTGCGCGCAGCGCGACGACCGCAGCGACCTGATCCAGGAAATCAGCACCCAGGCCTGGCGCGCCTTCGCGGCCTTTGATCCACAGCGCGCGCAGTTCAGCACCTGGCTGTACCGCATCGCCTTGAACACCGCCATTTCACAGCTGCGCAGCCGCGAGCTGCGCCGGCAATACCACAGCGACGCGGCGCTGGAAGACGACCTGGCCAGCATCGCCGACAACGCCGAGGACAACGCCAGCCTGGCCCAGCTCAACCAGCTGATACATCGCTTGCCGGCACTGGATCGCGCCTTGCTGTTGCTGCACCTGGACGACTGCAGCCACCGTGAAATAGGCGATGTGCTGGGCATCAGCGCCAGCAACACCGCCACCCGCCTGCACCGGCTGCGCCAGCAACTGCGCAGCCAGTTCGCCCCCACCGACACCACGCGAGGCTGACCTCATGGAACTCGACGAACTCAAGGCCGCCTGGGCACAGCAGGCGCAACGTATCGACCAGCTGGAAGTGCTGGCGCTGCAGGCATGGCAGCAGCCGCGCCAGGCCGGCGTGCGGCGCCGCCTGCGCTGGTTCAGCGCCCTGCAACTGGCTTGGCTGCTGGTATGGATCGTGGTGACCGTGCTGGCGGCCAGCTTCTGGGTGGAGCACCGTCAGATGCCGCATCTGCTGCTAAGCGGGCTGGCCATGCATATCTACGGCATCGCCGCGATCTGGGTATCGGTGACCCGCGCCTTGTTGGCGCTGCACGCAGATGCGGCCGGGGCACCAGTGTTGATCCAGCAGCAACGGCTGGCGCGGCTGCGCCGCTTCACCGCGCTCAGCGAGCTTGGCCTGGGCCTGCCGTGGTTCTGCCTATGGCTGCTGGCGCTGCAATGCCTGTGCGTGCAGTGGCTGGGACTGGACCTGTACGCGATGGCGCCAGCGTGGTTCCTCAGCACTTTGGGCTTCGGCGTGGTGGTGATGCTGGCTAGCGTCGCGGCCGCACGCTGGGCGATGCAACGCTTGCCGGCCAGTCATCGCCTGCAACGCTTGCTGGACAGCCTGTCCGGGCAATCGTTGGCCCGCGCGCAGCAGCAGTTGCGGGAGTTGCAGCAGGGCCTGCAGTGAACTGCAGCGGTGTTGCTGTTTTGTGGGAGCGGCCTCAGCCGCGAAGCAGGGAATGCTTCAGGCATCAGCAATAGTGCCGGCATGACAGACATCTGATGGATTGCCTGCTTCGCGGCTGAGGCCGCTCCCACAATCAAGGCAGGAATGCCGGCATCAATGCGCGGCTTTCGCCCCACGCAAACGCTGGATCATGGTCACCGCGGTCAGCACCACCGCGCCGATGATGATGCCCACCACCATGCTGCCCAGTGCGTTGGCCAGCCACTCCAGATTGGCCGGTGCCAGCCCGACCACGAAGTGGTGCAGTGGCGGAATCGCGTGCACCAGAATGCCGCCGCCAACCAGGAACATCGCTGCGGTGCCGGCAATCGACAGGCCGCGCATCAACCATGGCGTGGCATACAGCAGACCGCGTCCAAGCGCCGCCAGCGCGCGGCCCTTGTCCAGCAACCAGGCGCCGATATCGTCGAGCTTGACGATGCCGGCGACCAGGCCATAGACGAACACTGTCATGCCCAGCGCGATCACGATCAGGGTCGCTACCTGCTGTGCAAACGGATGGTTCGATACCACCCCCAACGACAGCACGATGATCTCCGCCGACAGGATGAAATCGGTACGCACCGCGCCCTTGATCTTGTCCTTCTCGAACGCGACCAGATCCACCTTCTCATCGGCCATGGCCTTCAGGCGCTCGGCCTTGTGCGCCTCGTCCTCTTCCTTGGAATGCAGGAACTTGTGCGCCAGCTTCTCCACGCCTTCGTAGCAGAGGAAGGCACCGCCGATCATCATCAGCGGGGTGATCGCCCACGGCAGCCATGCACTGATCGCCAAGGCCGCCGGCACCAGGATCGCCTTGTTGACCATTGAGCCCTTGGCCACCGCCCACACCACCGGCAACTCACGGTTGGCAGTGACGCCGGTTACCTGCTGCGCGTTCAAGGCCAGATCATCACCGAGCACACCGGCGGTCTTCTTGGCGGCGACCTTGGTGAGGATGGAGACGTCATCCAGCAACGCGGCAATATCGTCGAGCAGGGCAAACAGGCTGGCTCCAGCCATGGGTCACCGTAAGGTCATGAGACAGGGGAAGGGAGGATTCTCACTCATTCGCGGCTGGATCGGGGCATGGGACCACGTATTCACCCACCGGCAACCCGGCTGCGGCCACACTGCAGCTTCGGCCGCCAGGAAGACCCCCGCTTGATGGACCCGACCAACAGCGACAACCCGACCACCGTCGGCGGCAACAGCCGACGCCAGCAGATCGTGCGGCTGCTGCTGCGCTACCGCAGTTCGGGGGTGTTCTCCGGCATCTCGCTGGATGGCGAAATCCCGCGCCTGGGCCGGCCACCGGCCGCCGGCAATCCCACCCAGTTCGTCGCTGATCTGGAAGCGCTGGGCACCACCTTCGTCAAACTTGGCCAGGTGCTGTCGACCCGCCCGGACATGATCCCGCCCGAATACGTGGCCGCGCTGGAACGCATGCAGGAAAAAGTCGCGCCGATCCCAGTGGAACAGATCCGCGCGGTGATCGAGGACGAGTTGGGCGCGCCGGTCAGCAAGCTGTTTGCCTGGTTCGACCCGCAGCCGCTGGGCAGCGCCTCCATCGCCCAGGTCCACCAGGCCGAACTGCACGATGGCCGCCAGGTTGCCATCAAGGTTCAGAAGCCCGATGTCGCCGCCCAGCTGCGTTCGGATATCGGTGTGCTGCGCAGCTTCGCCACTGCCGCCGATCACCTGACCCGGGTCGGCCGCAAGGTGCGCTTCTCCGACTGGCTTGGCGAGTTCGCCAAGACCCTGCGCATGGAGCTGGACTACGAGGCCGAGGCCGCCAACCTGGCGCGTTTCGGCCAGCATCTGGCACCGTACCCCGAACTGTGGATACCGCAACCGGTGTGGGACCTGTGTGGACGCCGCGTGCTGACCATGGAACTGGTGCAGGGCGTGCGGGTGGATGCGATCCCACCGGTGCGCCGCACCGAGCAGTCAATGGTGCCGCTGGCCGCCGCACTCGTACGCGGCTATCTGGACCAGATCTTCGTGCATGGCGAAATCCATGCCGATCCGCATCCCGGCAATCTGCGCGTCACCCCCGAAGGCCGGCTGGCGATCTTCGACCTGGGCATGGTCGCGCATGTGCCGCCACGGCTGCGCCAGCGCCTGCTGAAGGTATTGTTCGCCGCAGTGGATGGCCGTGGCGAGGAAGTGGCCGACGAGATCATCGGCATCAGTACCCGACTGGAGGACTACGACGAGGAGCGCTATCTGCGCGAGACCGGGCAGATGATTGCCCGCTACGCTGCCAATGGCACCTTGTCCGAAGGCCATGTGGTGCTGGAGATCGTGCGCATCGCCACCTCCAGCAACCTGCGCACGCCACCGGAGCTGAGCCTGCTCGGCAAGGCGCTGCTCAATCTGGAAGGCGTGTGCCGTTTCCTGGCGCCGGAGATGCAAACCCGCAAGGTTGTCGAACGGCAGCTGCAGCATGTGATGCGCGCACATTTCCGCAAGTCGTTCTCGGCGGCCAACCTCGCCAGTGAGGCGATGGAGCTGCAGCAGCTGCTGCGCAACGGGCCGCGCCGCATGTCCGACATCCTCAGCGTGCTGGCCGAGAACCGGCTGCAGATGAAGGTCACCGGCCTGGACGAATCGCGGCTGATGGAGAACATCCAGAAAGTGGCCAACCGCATTGCTGCTGGCCTTATCACCGCTGCCTTGCTGTTGTCCTCGACGTTGTTGATGCGCGTGCCGACACGCTGGACGCTGTTCGGCTACCCGGCCTTTGCGATGCTGCTGTTCCTGCTCGGCGTGATCATCGGCCTTGGACTGATTGTCAGCTCACTGCTGTTCGATCGCCGCACAAGGGCACGGGCACGCGAAGAGCGCGGACACCGCTGAGCACGGCGGTATCACCGTAGCCCGGGTGAGCACAGTGCACCCGGGAGCACAGGGTGCATGCAGCAATACAACAGCAGTGTGATGCGCGCTTGCCTTGAACGGGCGCAGACAAGCGCAGGTCATCTCCCTTCGATCATTCCCTGCCCCGGGTGCGCTGCGCTTACCCGGGCTACGTGGGTGCATGAACAATCCAATTGCAGCTTGAGAAGCGACAACAGAAGTCTCCAACCGCTGAAATCAGGCCAAAAGCACACTCTCTCACCACAACTCACAGCTTTCGACGTACAGCACATAGCGCGCAACTGATGATGAATGCAGCTGCGCCGTCCCAACATTTCAGTCAGGTTACGGCAGGCAAGATCCAGATGCTTCTGCCACGACACTGAAACAACAGTGTGTAGAGCGATGACGGCCTAGGCCGTCGCCCCTGTCTCCGCTACCCACGTGACCGCATGCATTGGATCATCTGGCTGTCTCTGGCAGCACTGTTTGTATTGTTGATGTTGTCACCCACCCTGGCCCGCGTGAAGGCAGGTCTTCTATCGCTGCTGTTGTTGGCACTGAGCAGCTGGTGGCTGATCGACAAACTCAGCGGCGATGGCATCAACTCGGCCACGCTGTACCACCTGCGCAGCGACATGGAAGGCGCCGGCGTTGGCGACTTCAGCGCCTACATCATCGGCTTCATCGGCCTGGTGATCATCTCGCTGACCCCGCTGCTGTTGCTGCGCGTGCGTCGCCTGCAGCGCCCACGCCATGGCGTGGCAGTGTTCGGCGGCTTCGCCGCACTGCTACTGACAACACTGCTGCTCAGCCCGTTGTACACCGACGGCAAGCGCATCTATCAGCAGATGCAGCCAGTGGACTACAGCGCGGTAGCACCGGAATACCAGTTGCCATCGAAGGCGTTGGCGCAGCGGCCGAACATCGTCTGGATCTACGGCGAGAGTCTGGAACGCACCTATGTCAACGAAGACGTCTTCCCCGGCTTGATGCCCAACCTGACCCGACTTGCGGGCGAAGGCCTGGATTTCCGCAACATCGCCTCGGCCGACGGCAGTGGCTGGACCATCGCCGGTCTGGTGTCCTCCATGTGTGGCGTGCCGCTGACCACCGCGCAGGGCGACGAAAACAGCATGGGCCGGATGGGCCGCTTCCTGCCCGAAGCCTTCTGCCTCGGCGATTACCTGAAGCAGCAGGGCTATAGCAACCACTACATGGGTGGCGCCAACGGGCAGTTCGCCGCCAAGGCCGACTTCCTCAACTCGCACGGCTTTGACGACGTGCGCGATCTGGAATGGTTCCAGCAGCAGAACATCGCCAAACGCCATTTCTCCAATTGGGGCGTGCACGATGACGTGCTGCTGGAACGTGCCTACGAGCGGTTCCTCGAGCTCTCGGCGAGCGGCCAGCCGTTCATGCTGACCGCCTTGACCATGGACACCCACCACCCGGCCGGGCATCTGCCGGTTGCCTGCAAGAACACGCGCTACCGCAGCGCACACGGCAATATCGGCCTGCTCAATGCGCTCAAGTGCAGTGATCGCTTGATCTCGCGTCTGGTTGATCGCATCCGCAGCAGCGCGTTCGCCGACAACACGCTGGTGGTGGTGGCCTCGGATCATCTGGCCATGCCCAATGACCTGAGCCATGTGCTGGAGAAGCAGAAGCGCGAGAACCTGCTGCTGTTCCTCGGCAACAAGCTGCAGCCGCGGCAGATCGTTGCGCAGGCGGGCACCACGCTGGACTCGGGTGCTACCGCGCTGCAGCTGCTGGATCCGGCGATCGATGCGATCGGCTTTGGCCGCTCGCTGTTGAAGCCGACACCCGCGGCCAGTGCCAGCGTAGCGGCCACCAGCGGTGATACGAGGACCTACGCGCGCTATAGCGCATTCGCACGCTCGCTGTGGCTGGGTGAACAGACCCGCATGCTGCGACTGGATGACGACCAGGTACTGGTCGGCGTACAGAAGGTGCAGCCACCTGTATTGCTGGAATACGACCAGCAGTGGGACCTGAAATCCGTGTACCTGGAGAACACGTCACGCAAGTTCGAGGAGGCCGATCCGCAACATCGCCTGGCCTATGTCGATCGCTGCACCGCGTTTGAAGATGGCTCGGCCGATGGCCAATGGTGCGCCTTGCTGCTGGACAGCGATCAGGGCATGCGCCTGTACCGCGATGCGCAGCTGCGCCGTGGCATCGCTGTGGATGCGCCCTTGCAGGCGTTCAGCGGGCCACGCCCGAGCGTGCGTCAATCACGCATGATCAGCCGCCAGCCGCGCCACACCAGTCCCGGCCAATACGTACTGGAGCTGTATGCCGCACAGCGCCCGCAGCGCGGCTTCTGGGTGGAAGCGGTGGCATCAAAGCGCAACGTGGTGGTGGCCCAGCAATGGGTACAGCCCGATAGCGAAGGCCGCATCCGCATGCCGCTGGGCGTGAACCAGGAAATTGATGATCTGGAGATCCGCGCCTGGCTCAATCACGCCGAGCAGTTGGCCGTCGACGACTATGCGCTGGTGCCGACCAGCGATCATCCGAGGTCGTGATCAAGCTCTTGTAGGAGCGGCATGAGCCGCGAAGCTGGCGATGTTGCAATCGCCATTGCAGTCGCAATCCAATGGATCAATAGCTTCGCGGCTTACGCCGCTCCTACAGATCACCGGTAAAGCCCCTGCCGAGCACGGCTCGGCACTACCTAGGCCTCGGGCGGATCGCGCACCAGGTGGATGTCGGTCGGGGTGACCAGGGCGATGCCGGCGGCAGCACTCTGCTCCAGCAAAGCGAACAGCACGTCACTGCGGGTGCCGTATACACTGCGCGACGATGACACATAGGCAAAGCTGTTCACCGCCACCTGTCCACCACTGATCGAATCAATGAAGAACGACGGCGCCGGATCGATCAGCACCGTTTCGTTGGCCGCGTAGATCCCCAGCAGCAAGGTCCGCAGCTTGCCCATGTCGGTGCCCAGCGGCACCGAGAACTGCACCTGGATGCGGCCCAGCGCATTGGCCATGGTCATGTTGCGGATGGTCTTGGTGATCAGCTCCGAGTTGGGCACGATCAGCGTGGAACGATCGCCCACCTGGATCTCGGTCGAACGCACCGAGATGCGGCGGATATCGCCCTCCTGGTCACCGATCTTGATCCAGTCACCGATCTTCACCGGGCGTTCGGCCAGCAGGATCAGGCCGGAGACGAAGTTCTGGGTGATCGCCTGCAGACCAAAACCAATACCCACCGACAAGGCGCTGGCCAGCAAGGCCACCTTTTCAAAGCCAATGCCCAGCGCGGCCAGCGCCCACAGCGCAGCCAGCACGATGCCGAGATAGTGGGCAACGGTACTGATCGAATTGCGTGCACCGATATCCAGGTCGGTCTTGGGCAGATAGGTATCCACAAGCCAACGCTGCACCACCCGCATCAGCGCCAGGCCCAATACCAGCACCAGCACCGCGCTGATGATCGAGGCCGGCGTCAGCAGGTTGCCGCCGATCTTGATGCCGGCCGACAGGCGCTCCAGCCAGCCATACAGGGCGCTGACGTTGCCGAACGGTGCAACAAAGGCGGTGATGCCCAGCATCACCAGCGCGAGCCGTGACGTGGCCGACAGCAATACGCCGGCCTGTTCCAGGCGATTGGAGGACAAGCCGGTCGACAGCCGCAGCATGCGCCCGGCGGCACTGTCCGGTGCCAGCAGCCACAACGCGAAGTCGTCGGCGAAGCGGGTCAGCAACGTCGTCGCCAGCACGATCACCGTGCCCCAGACCATCTGCTGGGCAGTGAACATGGCGAAGTTGAGGTAGCCGAGCAAGGTCGCCACCAGCGCGGCGAAGATGCTCAGGTAGCCGCCCAGGCGCGCCACGATCAGCCAGCCACTGCGCGGTGCACGCGGCGAGCGGCCGCTGCTGGTGTTCTCTGCTTCGGCCTGTGCTGCCTGTGCGGCGCGGCGCCGGTGCAAGCCGGCCAAGGTCGCCAGCATGCTCATGATCAACACCACGTAGGTCAGTGCGATCAGGCCATCCAGGGTCACCGTGCCCACCGCCGAGGTGCGCGCCGCGCGATTGACGTCGCGCAGCAGCATGGTCAGCCAGGTCAGGCTGGCCGCACCCCAGGCAAAACGCCGCAGGCGGGCGGCGGCGACATCATCGATGTCCAGCAGGCGCCAGGTCGGCCGCGACGGCACCAGCAGGCTGGCCGCCACCGCACCGATGAAGGCCGCCACGAAGGTGGCGACGACGAACATGTCGGCCACCGATTCCAAGCGCGGCGCGATCGCATCGATTGCCCGCAGGCTGGCCACCAGTACCGTGGCCGCCAGCCCGGGCAGCAGGGTGCCGACCAGCAGCAGCCACACCGCAAGACCGGTGCGACGCAGGCGTCCGTCCGGGGCGCGCTCGGAAGCGGCATAGCGGCGGCCAAGGTGGCGCAACCAGATCCGCAACGGGAACAGCATCAACAAGGCCAGCGAAGCGCCCAGCAGCGGCATGCCCCAGCCCTGCTTGCGGGCTGCCTTCAGCAGGGCATCGTGGGCTTGCCGGTACAGCGACCGGAAGCGGGCGAGATCGTCAGGCACATGCGCACCAAACTCGCGCCACAGCGCCGGCGACAGTGGCGAAGCCACCTTGCGACCCATCTGCTCGCCAAACTGCTGGGCACGCATCTTCTCGATGGCCTCGTTGGCCTGCTTGGCCTCCTCGGCCAGCAGCTTGCCGCGCTTGATGTCGGCATCGATCTGGCTGCGTTGCTGGTCCAGCAGCTTGCGCTGGCGGGCGATACCCGACTCTTCCCCGCCCTCTGGTGCCGGCCCGAGCTGCTCGATGCGGGCATCGAGCTGGGTCAGTTCCGGTTGCAGCGCGGCGACGCTGGCCTCGGCCTCGCGCTGCGCCTGGGTGGCACGCTCGGCCAGGGTTTTCAGGGTTTCCGGCGCGTCGGCGTCATTGACCGCACGTTTGACCGCCGCAACTGCGCGCGAGGCCTGTTCTATGCGGGTCTGCGGACTGCTGTCAGCCGCCGCACCATCAGGCGCGGCCCAGGCCATATTGCCGGCAGCCAGGCCAACCAGCAGGACAAACAACAGCGCGCGCAGCGGATGCAGAAAGCGTTGGGCAAGCAAGGCAGGACACCGGATCGCGCGGACCACCGCGCCTGCCGGGAACTATATGTCAGTGCGCGTTCACATCCTGCAAAACCGTGCCCACTCTTCAGTACTCGAGCGACAGCTCGACGATGTGGTGGCGGTTGAGCTCGTAGATTTCCTTGAACTCATCCTCGGTCAAGGCATGCGGCGCGTAGATCGCCACCGGCTCCCACACCTGCGTGGTGGCTTGCGGCTGGCGCGGGCCGGCACGCAGGGTGAAACCCAGCCCCTCGTACTCGACCACCTCCGGCAACTGCTCCCAGCGCTCGCGTGCGTAGCGGTTCTGCCCCATGAGCAGGATCACGACAAACATGGAGGACTCCTGTTTTCGGACGACACCAGCCTAGCGCAGCCGGATTTTCCCGGCGCGAAGAAACGCCGCCGTCGATGGCGGCGATTCAGTGAATGGCGAATCAACCCACCGGGCACAATCCCTTAACCGGCAGTGGCCTATAGCTGTTGCCCCGGCGCGGCACCCCGCGCCACCGCCGAAGAGGTCAACCATGACGCAACACTCCTCCCTGGCAACCATTCCGCACGTGGACCTGCAGCGCTACCTGGGCACCTGGTATGAAGTGGCGCGCCTGCCAATGCGCCACGAACCCGAGGATGCCACCGACATCAGCGCCCATTACTCGCTCAACGAAGACGGCAGCGTGCGCGTGCAGAACCGCTGCCTGCATGACGGCAAACTGGAAGAATCGATCGGCCAGGCAACTGCAATCGATGACAGCAACAGCAAGCTGGAAGTCAGCTTCCTGCCCGAGGGCCTGCGCTGGATTCCCTTCACCAAGGGCGACTACTGGATCATGCAGCTGGACTCGGCCTATACCACCGCTCTGGTGGGCAGCCCCGACCGCAAATACCTGTGGCTGCTGGCGCGCCTGCCGCGGATGGATGCCACCACCCGTGACCATTACATCGCCTATGCACAACAGCAGGGCTTTGACACCAAACCCTTGATCCACACCCCGCATACCGGCCACCCGACCGGCTGACAACCGCTGCAGCGGCGAACGGAGGCGCGCATGGACCTGAAGAGTGGCTACCCGTTCTGGGCCATCAAGAACGGCCTGATGCATGCCTTCGCGCCGTTGCAGCAGGATCTGCGCTGCGAGGTGGTGGTGGTTGGCGGTGGCATCACCGCCGCGCTGATCGCCGATGAGCTGGTGCAGCATGGCCATGAAGTCGCGGTCATCGAGCAGCGTGATATCGGCTGGGGTTCCACTGCGGCCAGCACCGCGCTGCTGCAATACGAGATCGACACGCCCCTGCGCGAGCTCGCCAAGCGTCATGGACTGGAGGCAGCAGTGCTGGCCTACCGTGCCTGCGAGCAGGCCATCGAAGCATTGCGGGTGTTGGCCGCGCAGGTGGACGACGTCGATTTCCGCAACGCGCGCAGCCTGTATTACGCCAGCCGGCGCCGCCACCTGGGGCCGCTGCTGGAAGAATTCGAACTGCGTAGCCGGCATGGCTTCGCGGTGGACTGGCTGGACGCCGCGGGCGTTGCCGACGAGTTCGGCTTCAACGCGCCCGGCGCGATTCTCAGCACACCGGCCGCAAGCATGGACCCTTACCGCATGAGCTACCGGCTGCTGATCCGGTTGCTTGCACGGGGTGCGCAGGTCCATGACCGCTGCCGCATCGACGCGGTGGAGACCAGCACCCGGCAGGTGCAGCTGCGCACCGCCGATGGCCTGCGCATCGAGTGCAAACATCTCGTGGTGGCCACCGGCTACGCGGCCCAGCAGTGGTTGCGCCAACGCGTTGCACGCAACCGCAGCAGCTATGCGTTCGTCACCGACCCGTTGCCGGCGGATGCGCTGGCGCAACTGCGCGACACCTTGCTGTGGGAGACCGCCCGCCCCTATCTCTACCTGCGCACCACCGCCGACCAGCGTCTGCTGGTCGGCGGCGAGGACGATGCCATCGACCTGCCGCTGCGCCGCGATGCGCAGGTGGATCGCAAGGCGCAACGACTGGCAACAAAGGTCGGCAAACTGTTCCCGCAACTGGCGATGACCCCGACCTTCGCCTGGGCAGGCACCTTTGCCGAGACCGAGGACGGCCTGCCCTTCTTCGGCCCGCACCCGCAATGGGGACCGCGCGTGCATTTCGCCATGGCCTACGGCGGCAATGGCATCACCTATTCGATGCTGGGTGCCGGCCTGATCCGCGCCGCCATCGAGCGCCGGCCGCATCGCTTGGCGGAGTTGTTCTCCTTCCAGCGCCTGGCCTGAAAGTTCCCCTGCAGCGACGGTGATCGACAGCCATCGTTCAACGCTTTTCTGTTAGCGTCCATGTTGCCCGCCAGCACGGCGTGGTCCCCGTACCGGAGCACCCGCAACATGATCCGCACATCCCTGATCGCCGTCCTGTTGTTGGCACCTGCCCTGGCCATGGCGCAGGACGATGCCGCCAGCACTGCGGGCGGGCTGGACCTGAGCGTGCCGCAGGCACCGCTGCGCTACCTGGGCGATATCTACAAGGGCGATGCGCCAGGCACCTATTACGGCGACCACAGCGGTCGCGGCCTGGCCAAGAAGGACAACAGTCCAGGCGCCGAGGTAGTGGACGACAAGCTGCAGGTGCATGGCGCGGTCAGCGCCGGCATCGGCTATTCCAAGGCCTACGGCAACAGCAATTGGCAGGCCGTGGACCTGAACCTGGGCAAGAACTACAACACCGACGAGGGCGAGAGCCGTCGGGTGAACCTGAACATCCATATGAGCAAGAGCGAAGGCCCCGGCCCCTATGGCTACGGCCCTGGCCCGGGTTTTGGCCCCGGCCCCTGGGGCGGCTGGTAAGCCCGCCCCTGCTGCTCCTGGCGGCTACTGAGCCCGCCGTTCCCTGGTTCCAGCGGGTGGCAAGCCCGTCCACAGGCGCCCACTTAGCGGCCGGCGTGCATCCACAGGCAATCCAGCGCATCCAGCGCGATATGCACCAGCAGGCCGATGCCGAACAGGCGGGTCCGCTTGGGCAGGGTCAAACCCGCGTACAGCACGATGGCAGGCGCGGTATGCAGCGGGTGGAAGCCGATGCTGCAGCGGTTGGGGGCATAGATCGGGTCGGCCAGCAGGTGGTCCAGGTCGATCACCCAGCCCAGCAGCAGCAATAGCCAGGCCTTGCCGAACTGCGGCCGCCAGAACAGCCAGGCCAGCAAGGCCGGCACCGCCACATGCAGGCACAGGTGCAGGATCGCGCGTGAACTCATTGCCGTGCCGCCAGCGGCAACACGGCAAAACCAGCCCTGGCGGGCCTGACGGGGACAACTGCGGGAACCTGCATACGCGCGGACTTTGCTGAACCAGCCCCGATTGTAGGCCGGAGCCCAGCCGGTGCGGCGTTACACTATGCCCCCGCCGGCATCCCCGCCGCGGTGGTTCCGGAGTGGCAATGATCAACAACGACGTACTGCGCAGCATCCGCTACATGCTCGACCTCAGCGACAGCATGGTGGTGGACACCATTCACCTGGCCGATTCCAGCTTTGAAGTGGATGCGGCCCAGGTGCACGACTTCCTGCGCAAGGACGACGAGCCGTTGTTTGAAGCCTGCCCGGATTCGGTATTGGCACGCTTCCTGGACGGTCTGATCTACCACTACCGTGGCCGCGATGAATCGCAGCCGCAGCGTCCGCCGGAAAAGCGCATCACCAACAACATCGTGCTGAAGAAGCTGCGCGTGGCCTTCGAGCTGAAGGACGTGGACATGCATGCGATCTTCGAGGCCGCTGGCTTCCCGATGTCCAAGCCGGAGCTGTCGGCACTGTTCCGCCAGCCGGACCACAAGAATTACCGCGAATGCGGCGACCAGGCTCTGCGCAACTTCCTCAAGGGCCTGACCCAGCGCGTGCGTCCGGCGTAAGCGACTGTGGGATGTGGGAGCGACAGCTCCCTTGTGGGAGCGGCGTAAGCCGCGAAGCTGACAATGCATCTGCGCCGGAGATTCTCTTCGGCCGATATGGCGTTGTCCGCTGCTTCGGAAACAACTGTGGCTTCGCGGCTTAACCCCCTCCCACAAAAGCTGCAAAAGCTGCAACGCCCGCGCGGTCTGACCGTTTACAGGATGCGGTAAACCCGCGCCTTCGGCAGGTCTTCGTCCACCTGCAGGAACCAGCGCCCGGCGATGCCCGGGATCACTTCGATTTCCGGTGACTGCAAGGCAGCGCGAAGGCGCATCTGGCCTTTGAGCACCTTCCATTGCTGGCCATTGGCCAGCACAAACACCGTACCCGGTTCCCAGCCCTCCACCGTTCCCTGCACGCTGCTGTGCACCGGCCCTTCTTCCAGGCCGATCTGCATGGGGGCCGGCGTGGGCGTGGCGGCCACTGGTGCCGGTGATGGCGCTGCTTCGCTGAGCATGCGATTGAGCAGCTGCAGCTGCTGCGCACTCAAGCCGACCTGCTGCAGCTGTTCGGCGCTCAGGCGCTGCTCCAGCGGCAGGTAGTCGCGTTGCTGGCTCCAGGCCAGTGGGGTTGTCGACAACAGCATCGCGGCGAGCAGCAGGCGGGTTTTCATTCTCATGGTCCTTCCGGCCGATGCCGGTTGAGGCGCACTTTGCTGCAGTTTGGTTGCAGTGGTGTTACAGACTTGCTTTTGGGTTTGCTTGCCAGGAGCTTCCCCTCACCCCAACCCCTCTCCCGCATGCGGGAGAGGGGCTCGGATCACGTCGGCTGCTAGTCCACTAGCCCCTCTCCCGCGTGCGGGAGAGGGGTTGGGGTGAGGGGAGGCTTCCAGCGAAAAATCTCGAACAACAGCAAGAACCCAAAAGAAAAGGCCCGGCATAGCCGGGCCCTCCTTCGCTACATGACGCCAAGGCGCCAGTACGTCTTACCAGCTGAAGCGCGGACCGACGGTCCACTGCTTGTCACCGTTGTTGAACATCTTGATGTCGCCATTGATGCCCCAGTTCTGGTTCAACTTCACCTGGCCACCAAGACGGCCGTAGAAGTCACCTTCCGGGCTGATGCCGTGCTTCTTGCTGAAGTCTTCGTAGCCAGCCATGGCATAGACCTCGGCGTGCTTGCCGAATGCGGTGCGGATGCCGGCTTCAGCGCTGTAGCCGTTGAAGTCCAGGCCCTGGGCAAACTTCTCGTCGTACTTTTCGTAAGCCGCACGAGCAACGAAATCGGTGGTCGGCGCGATTTCCTTGTTGAAGCCGGCGCCAACGCGCCACTGCTCGATATCAAGGTTGGTGTGCGAGATTTCCTGGCGGGTGTATTCACCGAAAGCGTGGAAATTCGGCAGGAACCCGTAGGAGCCCTTTACGCCCCAACCTTCAGCCTTGCCGTCGGCCGAGGTCTTGGCGTAATCGGCTTCAGCATAGTTGTAGGACAGGCCGTCAGCGGCCGAAGCGGCGAACGGGAGGGCGGCAACCAGCGCCAGGGCAATCAACGAAGTCTTCATGGGGTACTACCTCTGCATTACTGAGCTTGATGGCACGACAGCAAACAGCTGTCTGCGTCCGGATGTAAGTTTTCCGTTAGACGCCCCAACAAACCCTGAAACCACGCCTGCAATAAAACGCCGATTTTTGGCTTTTATTCAGGCGTTTTCTGGCACGCGCGGCGCGCGCGCACTTTGCATCCCGTTCATTTTCGCAATTGCACGCAATAATCAGCGTGCGCGTTTGCCTGCGGAGACGCCGCCAAATGTGGTTGGCAATGCGGCGTCGTGCAGCGGCACGCCGGTCTCGATATCACGCAGGATGGGGCAATCCGGGCGGTCGTCACCGGCGCAGCAATTGGCCAGCGCCTGCACGGTCTGCACCATGCCCTGCAGCTCGGCGATGCGCTGCTGCAGTATCTGCACGTGCTCCAGCGCCATGCGCTTCACATCGGCGCTGTGCCGCGAGCGGTCGCGCCACAGCTCCAGCAGTTCGCCGATACGCTCCACGCTGAAACCCATGTCACGCGAGCGCTTGATGAAACCCAGCGTATGGATGTCACGCGGTGCGTACAGGCGGTAGCCGGCGTCGGTACGTGCCACCGGCCCGATCAGGCCGATGTCCTCGTAGTAGCGGATCATCTTGGCGGAGATGCCGGAGGCCTTGGCGGCCTGGCCGATGTTCATGCCCTCTTCCATCGTCATCACTCCTCAGGCGTCCATCTGTGGGGCACGGAAGCGCTTCAGGCGCAACGCATTGCCGAGTACGAACACCGATGACAGCGCCATCGCACCGGCCGCGAACACCGGCGACAACAGGATGCCCCAGACCGGATACAACACGCCGGCCGCGACCGGAATCAAGGCCGCGTTGTAGACGAAGGCCCAGAACAGGTTCTGGCGGATATTGCCCATCGTCGCCTTGCTCAGCGCGATGGCATTGGGCACGCCCTGCAGGCTGCCGGACATCAACACCACATCGGCCGCCTCGATCGCCACATCGGTGCCGGTGCCGATCGCCAGGCCGACATCGGCTTCGGCCAAGGCAGGTGCGTCGTTGATGCCATCTCCGACATAGGCCAGCCGCCCGTGCTCGACCTTGAGCCGGCGTACCGCATCGACCTTGCCTTCCGGCAGCACTTCGGCAACCACTTCATCGATGCCGAGCTGGCGCGCGATGGCTTCAGCGGTGCGACGGTTGTCGCCGGTGATCATCGCTACCTTCAGGCCCAGCGCATGCAGGCTGGCGATGGCGGCGCGGGTATCGGACTTGATCGGGTCGGAGACTGCGATGATCGCCGCCAGGCGGCCATCCAGCGCTGCGTACAGCGGGCTCTTGCCCTCTTCACCCAGACGCTGCGCATCGGCGGCAAACACCGCCACATCCAGGCCGAGCTTCTGCATGAAACGATCCGCGCCCACTTCCACGCGCACGCCGTCCACGTTCGCACGCACGCCGTAGCCGGTCACCGATTCGAAGGCATCCACGGCCGGCAACTGCAGGTTTTCCTGCTGTGCGGCAGTGACGATGGCGCGAGCAATCGGGTGCTCCGAGCGGTCTTCCACTGCCGCCACGCGTGCCAGCACCTCGCTGCGCTGGAAGCCTTCGGCCAGCTGAAGATCGGTCAACAGCGGACGGCCTTCGGTCAGGGTGCCGGTCTTGTCCACCGCCACCACCTGCGCTTCCTTCAACAGCTGCAGCGCCTCGCCCTTGCGGAACAGCACGCCCAACTCGGCGCCACGGCCGGTGCCGACCATGATCGAGGTCGGCGTCGCCAGCCCCATCGCACACGGGCAGGCGATGATCAGCACCGCCACCGCATTGACCAGACCAAAGGTCAGCGCCGGCTCGGGGCCGAAGATCAGCCACACCGCGAAGGTCAACAAGGCCAGGCCCATAACGATCGGCACGAACACCAGGGTGATGCGATCAACCAGCGCCTGGATCGGCAGCTTGGCGCTCTGCGCCTGCTCCACCAGGTGGATGATCTGCGCCAGCACCGTTGCGCCGCCGACGGCGGTGGCACGCACGCCGAGCGCACCGGTCTGGTTGACGGTGCCGCCAATGACAGTGCTACCCGGCGCCTTCTGCACCGGCACCGGCTCGCCGCTGATCATCGATTCATCGACATAGCTGTCGCCGTCGACAACCTCACCATCCACCGCGATGCGCTCGCCCGGGCGCACTTCGATCACGTCGCCACTGGCGATCTGTTCCAGCGGCAGCTCGACCACGCTGCCATCGCGACGCACCCGCGCGGTCTTGGCCTGCAGCTTGAGCAGGCGCTTGATCGCCTCGGAGGTGCGGCCCTTGGCCTTGGCCTCCAACATGCGACCAAGCAGGATCAAGGTGACGATGACCGCGGCGGCCTCGTAGTAAACGTTGACGGTGCCGGCCGGCAGCAACCGCGGCAGGAAGGTCGCAACCAGTGAGTAGCCGTACGCCGCCAGCGTGCCGACCGCGACCAGCGAGTTCATGTCCGGCGCTGCGCGCAGCAGGGCCGGGATGCCCTTCTGGTAGAAACGGCGACCAGGGAACACCAGCACCAGCGTGGCCAGCACGAACTGCAGCAGCCAGCTGTTCTGGGTGCCCAGCGTGCCGGCGATGAAGTGATGGAAGGCCGGGATCAGGTGCCCGCCCATTTCCAGCAGGAACACCGGCAGGCTCAGCGCTGCGGCTATCCACAGATCGCGCTTGAGCACGCGCAGGTCATCAGCATGCCGTTGCGCCTGCTGATCCTCATTGCTGCCGGCGCTGCCGATCACACTGGCCGTATAGCCGGCCTTTTCGATCGCCGCCAACAGCGCGGCCGGGGCGGCGCTGCCCTGCACGCTGGCGCGCTCCGTGGCCAGGTTGACGCTGGCCGACTGCACGCCCGGCACCGCCTTCAGCGCGCGCTCGACGCGGCCCACGCAGGAAGCACAGGTCATGCCTTCGATCAGCAGCTCCTGCGCGGCGGGGGCGGAGACCTCGTAGCCGGCCTTGTGTATGGCCTGCACCAGCGCCTCGCGCGGCACGCTGCCGTCGGTCTGCACGCTGGCACGTTCAGTGGCCAGATTGACGCTGGCCTGGCTGACCCCGGGGATGGCCTTCAGCGCACGCTCGACCCGGCCCACGCAGGAGGCGCAGGTCATGCCCTCGATCATCAGATCTTCGGTAGCAGGCCCGGTCTTGTGCTTGCCCGGACTGGCGATGCTGCTCATCGGCACGTCTCCATTTCTATTGTTGGAGGCACCTTAAAGCTTCCAACGATGGGAGGGTCAAGCGTTCTTTATCGCTTGACCTTGCCATCATGGCAAGCTTCATGCTGGCTCCAGCCCAACGGAGAAACCCCATGAAACTGCATATCGAAAGCATGACCTGCGGCGGCTGCGCACGCAGCGTGACGGCCGCCATCAAGGATGTAGACCCGGCCGCCACGGTCGACATCGACCTGCCAGGCAGGAATGTGAAGATCGAGTCCAGCCAGCCAGTGGAGAACTTCACCAAGGCACTGGAAGACGTGGGCTTCCCGGCGAAGTAACGCCGATCTGCCGTTGTAGGAGCGGTGTCAGCCGCGAAGCTGACGAATTACCAGATCGAGGCATTGCCGGGTTGTCATGGACTCCCGGCTTCGCGGCTGACGCCGCTCCTACAAACCTGACGCTCACTCAGCGCGCGCGCTTCCACACTTCGCGCTCAACCCGGCGCTCGCCGTCCCAGCGCTCCAGCGTCCACACATCGCCTTCCAGGGTGTAGCGGAAGCTGTAGCTGCCGCCGTTCTCCAATGGATACGACGCCATCAACGGCGTTTCCACATAGTGCCCGTCAGCACTGCGATACGTGCCTGAGCCGCCGGCCCAGAACTTGCCATCGCTGGTGGTGGTGAAGGCAAAACGGCCATCGGCCAATACCTTGGTGCCGGCCAGCTTCTGGCTGGCGTAGTCCACGACCTTCCCTTCCGGGTTGATGAACTCCCCGGCCTGCAGTTGCCAGGCGCCCTGCAGGCCCTCGGCGCCGTGTGCGCCGGCAGCGCCCAGCATCAATACAACGGTGGCGAAAGAACGCAGCAGCATCGGCAAGTCCTGATCGGGATGGGCCCGCATTGTGCGCATCGCCGCTGCCCGAACGCCAATACGGGTTCATTGGCAACCTTTGGCGGGGCGCTATCATTGCCGCATTACACGAATCAACGGCGGCCACAACGTGCAGACCCTACTCACCCCGGTATCGATTGGCGAACTGATCGACAAGATCACCATCCTCGAGATCAAGGCCGAGCGCATCACGGATACCGCCAAGCTGGCCAACGTGCGCACCGAGCTGCAGGGCCTGTGGCCGCTGTGGCTGTCGCAGCAGGAAGCGCGCCCGTCGCTGAGCGCGCTCAAGGACCAGCTCAAGGCCATCAACGAGCGCATGTGGGAGATCCAGGACCGCCTGCGCGAGAAGGAAGCGGCGCAGGATTTCGGTGCGGAGTTCATCACCCTGGCGCGCGGCGTGTACGGCACCAATGGCGAGCGCATCGTGGTCAAGAACGAGATCAACCGCGTTGCCGGTTCGGCGCTGGTTGAAGAGAAGCAGTACCAGGGCGAGTAAGCACCCTGCTCCCTCCCTTTCGCGCAGCGAAGGGGAGGGTTGGGGAGGGGTGCTCTTCGCAACAACCTCAAAGCCTCAAGCAAAAACCAACCCCCTCCCAACCTCCCCCTTGGCTTACGCCAAAGGGGAGGAGCCAAGCGCTCCCGGCCACGCAAGCAGCCACGCCCCCTCCCTTTCGCGCAGCGAAGGGGAGGGTTGGGGAGGGGTGCTCTTCGCAGCAACCACAAAGCTTCAAGCAAAAGCCAACCCCCTCCCAACCTCCCCCTTGGCTTACGCCAAAGGGGAGGAGCCAAGCGCTCCCGGCCACGCAAGCAGCCAAGCCCCCTCCCATTCGCGCAGCGAAGGGGAGGGTTGGGGAGGGGTGCTCTCAGCGGCAACCTCAAAGCCTCAAGCAAAAGCCAACCCCCTCCCAACCTCCCCCTTGGCTACGCCAAAGGGGAGGAGCAACGCCAGCCTCGTCGGAGGTTCAGCGCAAAGTGCTTAGAACGCTATCTGCGCCCACAAGCCGGCTTCATGGCTTTCCAGCGACTTCTTCGCCGTCTCCTGCCTCAGCTGCTTGCCCACCGCCGCCAGACGCAGGTGCTTGTTCGGTTTCCATTCCACACCGACCATGTGATACCGCTCGCGGGTACGCGGATCGATGTCCAGGCTCATCCGGGTTTCTTCGTGGCGGGTGAACACTGCGTACTGCGGGTTCAACTGGTAACTGCCCCACACCGACCAGCCGCGCTGGTCGTCGCTGCCCGGCTTGACCACCCGGGTCCAGTCCTCGGCACGGAAGTACTGCGCGCCGATCCGGCCACGCTCGCCGACCCAGCTGGCCATCGCGTTCCAGCGCTGCGCGGTGTGTTGCCGCGGCATGTCACCCGCATCCAGCGCACGGGTGCCACGGTAGCCGCCCAGCGCCAGCTCAACTCCCTTGGCCGGCGCCCAACCTACCCGCGCCTCCACGTCCGGGCGATTGCCCAGGCGCGGCTTCTGGTAACCACCACCGGTGACCACCGAAGCGGCGTAGGTGAAGTCACCACGGGTGTACTGGCCATGCACGCCGTAGTCAGCCGCATTGCCCATCTTGCTGCGGGTGATCAGGGCACCATCGACATAGCGATAACCATCACGCGCCGACTCCTGCTGGATCCACGGCAGCGGCGCGTTGCCCAACCGCAGCCAGTTGCCCTTGCCGAAGCTGCGCTGCAGGTAGGCATGGCGCAGCCACACGTCGGTGGGGTCGCTGTTGCGCAGCCACTGCACGTCGGTGGTGACCTGCGCCGTCCAGTGCTGGTTGAAGCGATGATCGACGGTGATGAAGGTGCGCTTCAGATCCAGCGCCAGGCCTTCATCGTCGGTGACCACGCCATCACGATCCAGCTGGCTGGCGTTGACGAAGATCTGCGCCGACACCTTGGTGGCGGGCGCTGCATCCTGGGCCCAGGCCACGGCCGGCAGGCACAGTGCAGCCAGCGCGGCGGCCAGTGCATTACGGGAAACAAACTGCATCACTACTCTCCTGGTGCCAGCCAATGCTGGCGGTATGCGATCTTTCGGGTAAATAACTGGCGGCCGTTCCTGCGCGGCTGCCAGGCAAGCAGGCCGCCTCATCCAGCCGCCCAGCGCTCACCGAGACCACGGGTGCGGCGCCGGCGAAGCAAGGTTTCACAACGGGGGCTTTCTGGCGCCAGCAGCGTGCCGATGCAGGCTTTGAACGGGGTGCTTCCCCATAACGGCAGCGACGGGCATTCATTGACCCCTCTCCTGCCCCCTCGCCCCCTGTCACCACGCCTGCTGGTACGGATGCGGTGGCACGGAGCCGGGCTGGCTCGCGAATCGACTTCCTGAAGCTGGTTCATGTTCCCTGCCTTACCCGAAGCAAGGCCATTGTCGGCAGGCCAACGCCAGCCGACCCTGATCAATATCAATGCCGTTGGCGGTTCGTCGCCGATCGGTTGTGCGCCAGGCCACATAACCGTGCTTCCGCTGCGTGCAAGGACGGCTCGCAACGGAGTTTTTGCAGGACCGAAACATTGTCCGGCGCAGAATCGATGTAACCCATTACCGCGGTTCCACCGAAGGCGGCCCCACGCCGCCCATCCTGCGAGGCCCGACATGTCTTACGTAGATGGTTTCCTGGCCGCCGTGCCGCTGGCCAACAAAGCCCGGTTCATCGAGCACGCGCATATTACCGATGCCCTGTTCATCGAGTTCGGTGCCTTGCGGGTGACCGAATGCTGGTCCGACGACGTGCCACACGGGACCCTGACCGACTTCTACCGCGCCGTGCAGGCCAGGGACGATGAAGCGGTGGTGTTCTCGTGGATCGAATGGCCGGACAAGGCCACCCGCGATGCCGGCATGCAGAAAATGATGGAAGACCCACGCATGGACCCAGCCACCAATCCGATGCCATTCGACGGCAAGCGCTTGATCTATGGCGGCTTCATGCCGGTGCTGCATCTGGGCGATTAGGCGAGCATTGCAGTTCTGTAACCGGGGCAAGCGCAGCTGCTTCGGACACATGAGACTTGCCAGAATGGTCGAGCGCGATCGCTGCGCGTTTGTAGGAGCGGCGTAAGCCGCGAAGCTGACATCGTTTGAGCAACCAGCGTCCATGCCCACTGATGATGTACCTGCTTCGCGGCTCACGCCGCTCCTACAAAAACCAGAAGCCAGAAAGCCCGGCGGTTGCAGCCCGGGCTAGGTGAACGAGGACGGCGACAACTGCGCCGTTACTGCGCCATCCCCAACACGTACATCAGCACCAGCAAGGCGAGCACACCCGCAAGCACCGCGAAGAATATCTTCCACGCGCTATACGGACGCTCACCCGCCAGTTGCCCGGTATAGCCGTTGGCCAATATCTGGAAGCTGCGCGAGCCATAGGTGTAGCTGACCAGCCACACCGGCACCAGGATGTGCTTGAAGGTGCGCTTGCTGTACGTCGCCTGCACCTGCAGGTTGCGCTGGGTGTCGCCCGGCACCTGCTCGGAACACAGGTAGCGGGTCTGCGTCTGCATCTGTTCCTCACCCTGCCGCGCGGCCTGGCGCAGATCCACTTGGTAACGCTCCACCGTCCAGCCGCGCACGAACTCGGGCGAATACGGCTTCAAATCGGTGGTGGTCGGGAACTGGCCGATCTTGCCCAGCAATTCCGGATGCACGCCTACCGTGCCCGGCACCAGCTCATCGTCGAAGAAATGCTGCAGCGAACCGGATGCCGGTTCCCAGCGCACACGCCGTTCCTGGCGGGTCTGCGTATTGCCCTTGGAATCACGGTAACTGACGGTGACGTAGTAGTAATACCCCGCCTCGGCGGTCCAACGCGCGGCGACCTGCGCGTCGAACGTCCAGTACGGCAGATACATGCCCTTGAGCGTATCGGTCAGCGCGGCGCGCTTGAGCTTGCTCGGCGCGAACCAGCGCGTGCCATACCACTTGCGGATGATGTCGCGGACCTGGCCGTCACTGATCTTGAACGGCAGCACGCTCTGCGGGGTGATCGCATCGCCCAGCGACTCATGGTCGATGATCGATGGCGAACCGCAGAACTCGCAGCGGTCGGCCACCTTGCGGTCGACGAAGACCGAGATCGCATGACAACTCTGGCATTGCACCTCGCGCGGCTGCGCGCCATAGCCGCGTTGCTCGGCCGGGGTGGCGGCCATGCTCTGCAGCATGCCGACCACACCGCCCTGCGGCTGTGGCGGCAACGGTGGCGGCTGGTTCGCCTCGTCCTGCAGCCGCTTCAGTGCCGCCAGCAGGTCCTGCTCGACCACGCCGGTACTGCCATCGCCCACGCCCATCGCTGCCTCCGACAGCGGCACGATGGTGCCGCAGTAGGGACAGGCCAGGGCTTGCTTGCCGGCATTCCATTGCAGATCCCCGCCGCATTCCGGGCAGGGATGTTTGCCAACTGTTGCGTTGTTCATCAGCCGCGCAGGAACTCTTCCAGTGCCGAGCGGGCGATGCGGGTGGCATTGCCGATCTTGCGTGCCTTCAGGTCACCTGAAGCGATCGACGCCATCACGTCCTCGACCGATACCGACAAGGCCTGTGCAGCCTGTTCGGGGGTGAGCACGTCCAGCGCCACGGCATCACCGGCAGCCGGCAACGGCGGCGGCGCAGCAGCACCCGGCACCACCGGCGCGCTGGTCTGCATGTTGCGCATCATTTCCTGCGCCATGCCGAAGCCCATCGCCATCTGAGCCGGGACCGCGGCGGCGGCTGCACCTTCGCCACCCTCGCCCATGCCGTGGCCCATCTGGTACTTCACGTAGTCGTTGAGGTTGCCGATCACGCCCATGCTGGAACGCTTGTCGATCGCCTGTTCCACTTCCGGCGGCACCGACACGTTCTCCAGGATGAAGCTGGTGACCTCGATGCCGTACTTGTCGGTCATCGCCGGATTGATGATCGGCAGCAAGGCTTCGCCCAGTTCCGAGTAACGCGAGGCCACATCCAGCGCCGGCACGCCGGCCTTGGCCAGCGCCTCGGTGAACACGCTGACGATGCGCGAACGCATGGTGTCGGCGAACTCATCCAGGCGGAAATTCTGGTCGGTACCGGCCACTTCCTTGAGGAACTTCGGCGGGTCGACGATACGGAAATCGTAGGTACCAAACGCGCGCAGGCGGACCACGCCGAAATCGGCGTCGCGCATCATCACCGGATTGGAGGTGCCCCACTTGTTGCCGGTGAACAGGCGCGTGTTGAGGTAGTAAACATCGCACTTGAACGGCGATTCGAAGCCGTACTTCCAGCCCAGGATGGTGGACAGCACCGGGATGTTCTGGGTGCTCAGCGTGTGCTTGCCTGGGCCGAACAGATCGGCGTACTGGCCGGCAGCGACGAACTGCACCATCTGCGACTCACGCACGATCAGTTGTGCGCCGTTCTTGATCTGGCGGTCGTCATCCGGCCAGCGGTACGACAGCGTGTCACGCGAGTCATCGGTCCACTCGATGATCTCGATCAGTTCCTTTCTGATGAAGTCCAGAATGCTCATGCTCAGTCCCTGGTCGGCAAGGCTCCGATTCTACGGCGGGAATGTTAAGAGTGCGCATGACGCCGCGCAGACATGCGGTGGCGCAGCATGGCCGCATCTTCCGGAGCTGCGGGGACGCCATGCGTGTTCTGACCCTGTTGTTGACCACGCTGTTTGGGCTGGCGCTGGCAGTGGGTGGTGGCTGGCTGCTGGCACTGCACGGCAGCCCGTTCTACCTGCTCAGCGGCCTGCTGCTGTTGGCCGTGGCGTGGGGCCTGTGGCGACACCGGCGCTGGCCGACCTGGCTGTACGCCGGCTGGTTACTGGTGCTGCTGGGCTGGTCGCTGTGGGAGGCCGGCCTGTACTGGTGGCCGTTGGCCACCCGCGTTGGCCTGCCCGCCCTGCTCGGCCTGCTGATGGCCTTGCCCGCCTCGCGCCGCTCCAGCCCGCGTGGTTACACCGGCCCGGCCGGCTGGCCGGTGCTGCTGGCGTCGCTGGGCGTGGCCGCGGTCGCCTTCGTCGGCATTCCGCGGCACCTGCATGAGACCGATGGCCGCCTGCCGATGGACATCGTCAACGCCAATCCGGCACTGGGCGACACCGCGCAGCCGGAGGGCGAATGGCAGGCCTACGGGCGCAGCGGCTACGGTCAACGTTACTCGCCGCTGGCGCAGATCACACCGGCCAATGTCGACCAGTTGCAGCTGGCCTGGCAGATGCAGACCGGTGATGTGCGCCTGCCGCAGGACGTGGGCGAGACCACCTACGAAGTCACCCCGTTGAAGATCGGCAACACGCTGTACCTGTGCACCCCGCACAGCCTGGCGTTCGCGCTGGATGCCGACAGCGGCAAGGTGCTGTGGAAGTTCGACCCGGGTGCTGGCATGGAACCGCAGCGCCAGCATCAGACCTGCCGCGGGCTGTCGTACTTCACCGAAACCGCCGCCCCCGCCGCAACAAGCGCAGCAACCGGCGTGCACACCTGCAGCAGCCGCGTGTTCCTGCCCAGTGCCGATGCCAAGCTGCATGCGCTGGACGCGCAGACTGGCGAGCACTGCAGCGACTTCGGCAACAACGGCGTGCTCGACCTGCTGCACAACATGCCGTTCAAGCAGGCCGGTTACTACTATTCCACCTCGCCGCCGCTGATAGCAGGTGGCAAGGTGATCATCGCCGGTGCGGTCAACGACGACTATGCGATCAACTCGCCGTCCGGGGTGATCCGCGCCTACGACGTGCACAGCGGCCAGCTGTTGTGGAACTGGGACTCGGGCAACCCCACCCAGACCGCGCCACTGGACCCGAACAATCCCAACCAGGTCTACACGCCCAGTTCGCCCAACAGCTGGTCGGTGGCCAGCGCTGATGAAGCACTGGGGCTGGCTTACTTCCCGATGGGCAACCGCACCCCGGACCAGCTCGGCATGTACCGCAGCCCCGCCGAGGAAACCTACGCCTCATCGGTGGTGGCACTGGATATTGCCAGTGGCCAGGTGCGTTGGGTGCAGCAGTTCGTGCACCACGATCTGTGGGACATGGACACCCCGGCGCAACCGGTGCTGCTGGATCTGGATCTACCGCAGGGCCGCGTACCAGCGCTGGTGCAACCCACCAAACAAGGTGACGTCTACGTACTGGACCGCCGCGACGGCAAGCCCTTGCTGCCAATCAGCCAACGCACCGCACCGCAGTACGTGGACATACCAGGCCAATTCGCCGCGCCCACGCAACCAGCGTCAGCGTTGAGCTTCGAGCCCAAACCGCTGCGCGAAGCCGATATGTGGGGCGCGAGCCTGATCGACCAGATGCTGTGCCGCATCCAGTACCGGCAGCTGCGCTACGAAGGCCGCTACACACCGCCGACGCTGCAGGGCAGCCTGATCTATCCGGGCAACTTCGGCACCTTCAACTGGGGCAGCGTGGCGGTGGACCCGCAGCGGCAGGTGATGTTCGGCATGCCCACCTACCTGGCCTTCGTCTCCAAGCTGGTGCCCAAGCATGAAACCAGCGGCCGCGAGATGAACAAGGGCGAGCATGGCTTGAATGAGAACAAGGGCGCCGACTATGCGGTGGAAATGACACCCTTCATGTCGCCGATTGGCGTCCCCTGCCAGGTACCACCATGGGGCACGGTTGCCGCCGCCGATCTGCGCACCGGCAGGATCGCCTACCAGCACCGCAACGGCACCATCCGCGATCTGTCACCGCTGCCCTTACCGATACGCATCGGCGTGCCCGGCATTGGTGGACCGATGCTGACCGCAAGCGGTGTGGCCTTCATGAGCGCGGCCACCGACGACAACTTCCGCGCCTACGACCTGGCCAGCGGCAAGGTGCTGTGGGATGTGCGTATTCCGGCCGGTGGGCAGGCCACGCCGATGACTTACCTCAACAGCCAGGGCGAGCAGATGGTGCTGCTGGTGGCGGGTGGTCATGGTTCGACCGGGACCAAGGCGGGCGACTATGTGCTGGCGTACAAGTTGAAGAAGTAGGGGCTTCTGCGAGTGAAGCAGGAGCAGGAGCAGAAGCACCCCTCCCCAACCCTTCCCTTGCCTTCGGCAAAGGGAGGGGGCGCAAGCAACAGCCTCAAGCCTGCATGATCAGCCCCCTCCCTTGCGCAACGCGCAGGGGAGGGCTGGGGAGGGGTGCCTTTCGCGAGGAACCCAATCAGCCCTGCCCCATCTGCCCCCTCCCTTGCGCAACGCGCAGGGGAGGGTTGGGGAGGGGTGCCTTTCGCAAAGACCCCAATCAGCCCAGATCAATCCGCGGCACGTCGTACCACACCGCATCCGGAAACCGCTTCAACACCCAGTCACGAATGAAGCCGCGGCTATCTGCAGCGATCACTTCATCACTGCTGTCATCGCGGCTGTTCCAGGCCACGCCATGCAAGGCGATGCCACGCGCCGCCAGCGCTTCCAACGACAGCAAGGTGTGGTTGATCGAACCCAGGCGCCCGGAGGTCACCAGCAACACCGGCCAGCCCTTCTGTGCGACGTAGTCAATCGTCAGCAGCTGCTCGGTCAGCGGCACCATCAAACCGCCGGCACCTTCGATCAACACCGATTCGTAGCGCTCAGACAACCGCGCCGTAGCGCTTTCAATTGCAGAAAGATCCAACGTCCTCTGCTCCAGACGCGCGGCCAAATGCGGGGATGCCGGATAGGCAAACAACGCCGGCATCGTGGTGCCGTCGCGGTCCTCTTCAAACAATCCCGTGCCCATGATGCGCCGGTGCAGCAGGATGTCATCGGAGGCGGCCACACAGCCGGTCTGCACCAGCTTCTGGGTGATCACCTCCTCGCCCTGCGCCGCCCATTGCTGCGCGAGCCAGCCGGTGACAACCGTCTTGCCGATCTCGGTATCGATACCACTGACAAACACAATCTTGCCGCTCATGCGCGCATATCCTCTTCCTGCAGGCTGGCCACCAGCGCGACCATGCCATCGCACAGCTGCTGCAGCTGCGCATCGTCGATTACAAACGGCGGCATCACATAGACCAGGCGGCCGAACGGCCGGATCCAGATACCGTGATCCAGCATCCGTTGCTGGATGCGTTCCAGACGCACCGACATCTTCAGTTCGATCACGCCGATGGCCCCAAGCACGCGCACATCGGCCACCTGCGGCAAGGCACGCGCGGGTGCCAGGCGTTGTTCAAGACGTTGCTCGATCGCCGCCACCCTGCTCCGCCAATCCTGCGACAGCAGCAGCTGCACCGAGGCCAGCGCCACCGCGCAGGCCAGCGGATTGGCCATGAAGGTCGGCCCGTGCATGAACACGCCCGGCTCGCCGCTGGCGATCACGTCGGCAACCTCGCGCGTGCACAGCGTCGCCGCCAGCGTCATGTAACCGCCGGTCAGTGCCTTGCCGATGCACAGGATGTCAGGGCTGATGCCGGCATGCTCACAGGCAAACAAGCGCCCGCTGCGACCGAAACCGGTGGCGATTTCGTCACAGATCAGCAATACATCGTGTTCGCGGCATAGCCGTTCCAGCTCACGCAGATACTGCGGATGGTAGAAGCGCATGCCACCTGCGCCCTGCACCACCGGCTCGATGATGAAGGCAGCCAGTTCATCGGCGCTTTCAGCAAACAGCTGTGCGAGCGCTGCGATATCGGCAGGATTCCAATCGTCGCCGAAGCGTGTCTGCGGCGCAGGCACGAAACGGCGTGTCGGCAGTGACGTGCCAAACAAGCCATGCATGCCAGTAACCGGATCGCATACCGACATCGCGTTCCAGGTATCACCGTGATAGCCCGAGCGCGTGGTGGCGATATTGCACTTGCCCGGCTTGCCGCGCGCAGCCTGGTACTGGATCGCCATCTTCAGCGCCACTTCCACCGACACCGAGCCGGAGTCCGCGTAGAAGATCGCGTCCAAGCCCTTGGGCGCGATCTGCAGCAGCTGCTTGCCCAGCGCGATGGCCGGCTCGTGGGTCAGCCCGCCGAACATCACGTGCGACATGCGGCCCAGCTGGTCAACCACCGCCTGGTTCAGCTGCGGATGGTTGTAACCATGGATGGCGCACCACCACGAGGCCATCCCGTCGATCAGCCGGGAACCATCTTCCAGCTGCAGCAGCACGCCATCGGCGCGGGCCACCTTGAGCACCGGCACCGGGCTGCCCAAGGCGCTGTAGGGGTGCCACAGGTGTTCACGGTCGAATTGATCAATCAGCATCGTTCAGTACAGCTCACGCCGCGGGAAGGCGGCTTGCAGGGGGCGTACCTTACCGCTTGCGCGGCTGGCCTGCATGCATCAGCGGCAACGGGTCGAACGGGCCATCGCCGCCATAGATGCCGTAGTGCAGATGCGGCGGCGTACCGCGCGCATTGCCGCTGTCACCCACGAAGCCCAGCACATCCCCAGCCTGCACGATGCGCCCGTAGGCCAGCCCTGGCGTCCAATCCTGCAGGTGCGCGTAGTAGTGCCTTTGCCCGGCCGGCCCGATCACCCACACCTGACGCCCGCCCAGGCCGCTGTCGCGCACCGCTGCCACCACGCCCTGGGTGGCGGCGACAACCGGCGTGCCGCGTTTGGCGAAGATGTCCACGCCATGGTGCTTGCGGTCGCGCCCGCGTGGTGCGCCGAAAGTATCGGCAATCTGCCGTGGCTTGATGCCCTGCACCGGCACGGCTATCGCCGTTGGCGCTGGCAGGCGGGAGAGCTTCCAGCCTTCTCGGGCAACCACGGTGAAGGGCTGCTGCCACAGCCAGCCGCCGGCAAGCGTCAGCACTGTAAGCAGCAAGACGATGCGCACTGTTCGCGGCCAGCTGGTTCGATCGGAAGAGTTCAAGGTCGTCTGTTGAATGTCTACGGAGTGGCAAAAGCTAACCGCAGCCAGCGACGGATTTCCAGAACTTTTTCAACGCCAGGCGCAGGCATTCAGCACTTCAAATTCGCTTCACATTGGCCGCATATCCGGCACATGCGACGCACCTAGAATTCGCCTCCAACAACCCAACAAGCATGCATCCCCGAGATGGAAATTCTCTACTTCATGGCCCGGACGCCAGCACTGCCAGCGGCGCTGTACCTGCTGATCCTAGTTGCTGCCTGGTGCTTCAGTCGCTTGCTATTCGATGCCCTTTCCATCTTTGGATTCATTGGGTTGCTTATGGCGTTCCTGGCCAGTCATGGTGAATCGGCCATGGTCATCGCACTTATCGCCCTCATCCACCTGTCACTGACCTTCGCCGGTAACAGGAAGCAAGGTAGAAGCAGCATCAAAGCGCAGGCACCAGCCGAAAGCCGCTGACGGATCGGCACCAACGCCGTTTTGTAGGAGCGACGTGAGTCGCGAAACTGATGGACCATCAGATCGCAATCGATATGGCTGCTCATTGATGCCAGCTTCGCGGCTGATGCCGCTCCCACAAGGGCACCCCGCCTTCTTGTGGGAGCGACGTAAGTCGCGAAGCTCACACACCATCAGATCGCTGGGCAACTGGCTGCCAGCAGTTCCCGGCTTCGCGGCTTACGCCGCTCCTACAAAAACGGCGCGCTCTCCCACAAAGCCGGGCCCTGTCAGAACGACGCCTGCACGGCCGCTTCCCAACGTGTGCCAGCGGCCTGATCGCCAAACAGATCACGTGCCTGCTGGTCGGTGAAGTGCCCACTCAACCGCAGCTCGATCGGCGCTGCCACTGCCCAGATCGCACTGACCTGTCCGTGGGCGTAGCCACCGCCCACCGCATCCTGCAACTGGTACCAACCAGCGGCGGCCTCAAGACGCAGTTGCGGAGACAGCGGCATTCGTGCGCCCAACTGGGTGTACAGACCATCCTGGTTGGTGCCCAGCGCCTGCGGCGACCAACCCAGCGACAACCAGTAATTGTCCTTCCAGGTCAGCGTGGTATTGAGCTCGGTCCAGTTCAGGTCGACGGTCGTTGCCGGATACCGGTAATGCAGCAGATTGGCGTCCAATGCCCAGTCATCGGCCAGCTTCCCGTTCCAACCAACGACGAAGTCCAACTCGCTGCTGGCATGTGCTTCCGGTGCGAACTCCACGTTGGATCCCCAGGCCGAGGCGTAGAAGCCACTATCGCCGGCAACGCGGAAACCGGCCTGCACAGCGGCGTCACCCTGGCTCTGGCTGGAGCCGCGCCAGACATAGTCGCTGGTCAAGGCGGCACTGCCGCTGGTGTCGATGGCCAATGCATCCGCGCTGGCGGTAAGTGCGATGAAGGCAGCAAAGTACAACGAAGAACGTGAGCGTTTCATGGGATTTCCGGAAGCGGCCGCGCGAGCTGCGCGGCGATGCGGAATTGTTCACGCAGCTTCCATAAACCGACGATGGCGACGCCCCAAGGTCCGCATCAAATCTGCGTAAAACCTATCCTCCTGCTGCAGAAGATCAGTTCTGCCGCGCGAAAACCTGTGGCGTCGCGCCCGCTGGCATCGGCTCGGCGAAGGCCGGCTTGATCTCCAGCGGCCCCCAGTCGCGCTCACAATGGGTGAACTGCCATTGGCTGGGTCTGAAGCGTGCGGCTGCGCCATCCGGTTCACCGGTCGTGAACTCGGCCTGGATGTCATAGTCGATCAACGGTGTATTGAACCAGGCGACTTCACCGGCCTTGCAGTCGATGAACGGACGCGAAGGATCGACCACCCAGTCACCACTCTCCGGATCGGAATGATAGACCGGGCTGATGCGCTGATCGGCAGTCAAGCGCATGCGCCCGGGAGATGTTTCCAGTACATCGACCCACAGACCCGCCAGCTGCACTGGCTCGGGGAACTGCAGTGCATCCAGGCCACGCAATCCCAATGGCCGTTGCGGCTCGCCGTTGTCGAAGACATCGCGGCGATTGACCAGCGTTCCCTTGGGGACAGTGAACTCGCCATACTGAAAATCACGGTCCAGCACGAACTGTGCACGGCTGCCGCGCTTCCAGCTCTCGATGGCGAACTCGCGCTTGAACTCGGTGGTCTTGTAGATCAGCACCCCTACCCAGGCCGCCACCAGCACTACAAACGCGGTGCACAGGCGCACCTTCCAGTTGAAGAACGCGCCCCAGCCGCCCTGGCCGTGGCGATGGAAGTACCAGGCCCGCACAAGCAAACCAATCGCCACCAAGCCGCCCAGCAGCGGCAACACGAACACCATCAGCAGGAACGGCCAGGAGATCAATGGTCCGGGAATCATCACGCAGACAACAGAGGGGGAGCGCTTCACATCCTACCCCTTCAGCGTCTCGGCGCATGCATTCACTGCATGAGAACCAAACCAATCCGCATCAGCCAATGGCCAATGAACCGATCCGGACTCATGTACGGCGCGGGAAACGCGGCAAAATAGCCTCCCCTGAATCCAACAACCGTCATGAAGTCCAGCAGCAAGCCCCTGCACCCATTCCGCAGCTGGTTGAGCATCGAGCGCAACCAGACCAGCCACGGAGAGAAGTGGATTTCCGCACTGGGCGCACTGATCGGCATCACGGTGGTCTACCAGCTCACCCATTGGTGCTTCCCCGCAGGCTTCAACCACGCAGGCGGCGCGATCATGCTGGCCTCGATGGGGGCGAGCGCGGTACTGGTGTTTGCCGTGCCACATGGTGCCTTGTCGCAGCCGTGGGCGGTGATTGCCGGTCATCTGGTATCCGCCTTCATCGGCGTCAGCTGCCAGCTGATGTTCCCCGATCAAGCCTGGACGGGCGCACTCGCGGTCGGCCTGGCCGTCGGTGCGATGCACTACCTGCGCTGCATCCATCCACCCGGCGGCGCCACCGCGCTGGCCGCGGTGATTGGCGGTAGCGACGTGCACGCATTGGGCTACAACTACCTGCTCACCCCGGTGGCAATCAACGTCGCCGCCATCCTGTTGGCCGGCATCGCGTTCAACGCCTGCTTCGCCTGGCGCCGCTACCCGGTGCAGCTGCATCGTCGTCGCCAGCAGGCCATAGCCGTGCCCTCGGCACAGCGCCATGTCGACTTGACCCAGGAAGACTTTCACGCGGCCATTGGCCAGCTCAACTCCTTCGTCGACATCACCGACGAAAGCCTCACCGAGCTGCTGGAGCTTGCCAAGCAGAATGCGGAGCGTGATGCGCTGCACCCGGACCTGATCGAACCCGGCCGCTGTTACAGCAATGGCCGCCTGGGTCGCGCCTGGAGCGTGCGACGGGTATCGGTAACACCAGCGCTTTCCGGTCCTTCTGCTGATCGCCTGGTATTTGCGGTGGTGGCGGGCGATGGCATTGGCGACATTGGTCATGCAACCGCTGCGGAGTTGCGGCAATGGGCCCGCTTCGAGGTTTCACTGCATGAAGGTGGGCGCTGGGCAAAGCTCGGTAGCCGCTGATCCTGCAACCCGGCTGAAAGCACGCGCCGTCCGGCATTACAGCGAAAGCAACGCCAGTACGGTGCCAAACAGGCTGATCGGCACCCGGCAGGCGAGCGACTCATGCACGCCGAACCAATTGCAGGCCACCCAGCCAAAGGGCACCAACAACAGGCCCAGGATCAATGCATCGGCGATCCAGTTCCAGTGGTGCCCGCGCACCAGCTGCAGCACTGCGTCAACGAAGAATCCCACCAGCATCAGCAATGCAACAGCGCCCAACAGCAGGGCGATGCCCAAGCCGGTATCACCGCGATGCTGTTGGCTGGACGCATGCGCGGCGGCGATGCGCGCGTACAACAGCAGCGCCAGCAAGGGCGTGACGAACGCGGCAATGCGGATCACAGGCGACCACGGGTAACGCGACCACCAGGCGCGCTGCGGGCCGTCAATCACGATCGGGCGCGCCCAGGGGGAACAGGTGACGGTAGCCGCGCGCTTCATCCACCGCTCGCGCGAAGGAGGGCCGCTGCAGCAAGCGTTGCCGGTAATCCAGCAGCAGCGGGTAGTCATCGCTGATGCGGTGTGTCCAATCGGCGTAGAACAACGCAGGCGCCGCTGCACAATCGGCCATCGAGAAGACCTCACCACAGGCCCATCGGCGGCCCGGCATTTGGCTTTCCAACCAGGCATAGGCAAGCTCCAGCTTCTGCACGCTGAAGGCGCGGGCTTCGTCGCGCCTGCCATCGTCGCCACTGAGCGCGCCGTTCACTGCATGCTGCACCGGGCTCATCACATGCAGGTCGAAGAAACGATCATGAAAGCGCACGTCCAGCGCCTGGATTGGTTCTTCGGGCAGCAGTCGCACCACGCCGCCGTGTTTCAGCTGGAGGTATTCGATGATGATGCTGGTTTCCACGACACTGCGCTCGCCGTCGAGCAGCAACGGAAACTTGCCCAGCGGCCAATGCTGCAGCCACTGGCCGATGTGCTCAGGCGTGTCGGGGCCGAGCTGGCGGAACTCGAAGTCGATGGCGTTCTCATAAAGCGCAATCAGCACCTTCTGCGTATACGAGGAGAATGGATGACCGTAGAGCACAAGCGACATGACGAAGTCTCCGTGATTGGAACCACAGCGGAATACGCTGCTGCCAGGGCGGGCTGTTCATTGCATGAAGGCCGCTTCATCCACCAGCGTCCGTACCAGCGCTCATCGCCAGCCCACAATCGCTGCCAGCTGGTCGCCCGCTGAAGCGTTCGGCGATCCAGGCAATGGCGCGATCCGCCGAGGCGATTGCCGTGGTGGCATGGCCGGCATCTGGCAGACGCAGGTAGTTCACCGCTGCGCCGCGCTTGCAGCTCTGCTCGAAGAAGCGCCAGGTGACCGGCGTCGCGACCAGGCCGTCAGCGTCGGATTGCACCAGCAACAGCGGCGCCGAACCGGCAGCCAACGCCGTGATCGAATTGCGTGCCATCAAGCCATCCCAGGGCGCACGACCGCCCAGATCCAGGCTGCCGAGGCGCGCGCGCAAGCGCAACAAACGCACCAGTGCCGCGGCCGAGAACGGATCGCCTTCGCAGCCGCTGGTGGCTCGCTCGATCACGCCGCGGGTTGTTGCATTGGCAATGGTGGACAGATCGGCGCCGTAGACCCTGGACCAGCTGCGCGCGGTGAACGCGGTCAACAGGCCGCGAACCGTGGTATCGGCATGCTGCATGTTGGCTGCCAGATCCGTAGGCGGCGACACTGCAACCACGCCCTGCAACTGCAGGTCGGGCGCATAGCTGCGTGCGCGTTGCGCGCTGAACAGCGCCGCGTGCCCGCCCTGCGAATGCCCCCAGACCGCGAAGCTGCGGCTGGCACCGGCGGCTGGCAGCGCCGTCGCAGCGCGCACCGAGTCCAGCACCGCTGCCGCGGCGGCGTCGCCCGCCAGGTAGGCATGCGGACCGCGCGTGCCGAGTCCCGGGTAGTCACTGGCGACCACCACCCATCCCCGCGCCAGCATGTCGGCCAGCCCCGGGATCTGGTCCAGGCTACGAATCGGCGTGCACGCCGAATCGATGCCCACGGTGCCGTGCGCCCATGCCACGATGTCGCGCCCTTGAACCGGGCTTGGCCCGTCAGGCGCAACCAGCACGCCGGTGGATTGGGTGGGATCGCCATCGACATCGGTAGTCTCGTAGCGGATACGCCAGGCCTTGGCGCCAGCGGGAGCGCCGTCGGTGGCAACCGCCTCCAGCAGCTTGCCGGGCGCGGCCAACCCAGGCGCGCAACCGGAGTACAGCAAGGTAGCCAGCAACAGCCAGCGTGTCACCGCGTTTCGCATGCGTTCCAGTCCCTGGCTGCCCGATTGCGCTGATGCTAGCTCAATGCAGCGACTGTGGGAGCGGCGTGAGCCGCGAAGCCGGCAATCCAGGCTTTCCGGGCATGCCTGTATACGGCGTGCTGGGATTCCCAGCATCGCGGCTCACGCCGCTCCCACAACATCCCGCCTGACTCATGGCTGCCATGAGTTAATCTCGCGGCGCTGCATGAAAGCCCGGCCCTACAATCACCGGCACTCAAACCGGGACGATCAAACATGCGCAACCGTCACCTGGCATTCGCCTTCGGCCTGCTCGCTGCGTGCACGCTTGGCAGCGCCGCTGCCGAGCAGGTCGTCGGTGTAGCGCCGCTGGGCAAGGAGGTGTTCGCGTCGGTTGATATTCGCCAGTTCGAGACCGGCAGTTTCACCTCGGCTGGCGGAGTGGTCATCCCCTATCGACTGTTGCGCCCTACGGCAGCCAAAGCCGACGTGACCTACCCATTGGTCATCCAGTTCCACGGCTCTGGCGGCATAGGCAGGGACAACAGCAGCCAACTCGACCGTTTGGCCAGGAGCTGGGCGATGCCTGAAGTACGGCAGCACTACCCCGCCTATGTGCTGGTACCGCAGTTCGCTGAGCGCAGCGCGAACTACGGCCCTGCGTCAGCGGATCAGCATGCGGAAGCCTCTCCGATGCTCAGCGCCGCGCTCGAGCTGGCAAACAGGATCGCCACCGACAATCCCGTCGACACCACGCGGATCTATGCGCTTGGATTCTCGATGGGCGGGTCGGCGGCGTGGCTGGCGCCCACCTTGCAGCCAGACCTGCTCGCCGCCATCGTGCCGATCTCCGGCATTGCACCAGCGAATGCCGATGCCGCCACTTTCAGGAACCTGCCGGTGCTGGCCATGCACGGCACTGCCGATGACGAGAACCCGATCACCGCTGACAGGCGCTTTGTCGCCGCCATCCGCGCAGCTGGCGGCGAGCAGGTACAGCTCAGGGAGTACGACGCACTGCCGCACGCACCGCCGGCCGATATCCACCCTGGCAAGTGGTGGCGCGATTGGCTGTTCCAGCAACACCGTCGTTGACCGCCGCCCTTGCAGGAGCGGCGTAAACCGCAAAGCCGGCGATCTTCCCACGCAGGTGGAATCAGCGATTGCGACGCCAGCCGCCAGCGGTCTCGGGGCTTCCCCGTTCCTGCAACACCGGCCACGCTCGCGGCCAGATGTTGCACAAACCGCAACTCTGCTTTCCACCGCGTCCGGTTGTGACACCCCAGACAGGGCCCATGTATTCCGCAATACATGCTGCGACAGCGGTTTCCCGCTGTCGCGACAGGCACTGCCCTCCCCGTCTGGATCCACCTGGAACACTTCAATGACCAAGCTCTTCGAGCCCTACGGCCTCATCGGCACCAAGCTCTCCAACCGCATCGCCATGGCGCCCATGACCCGCGCACGCGCCCCCAACGATATCGCTGACGAGCGCGTTGCCCTCTATTACGCCCAGCGCGCCAGCGCCGGCCTGATCGTCAGCGAAGGCACGCCAATCTCGCGCGAAGGCCAGGGCTACCTGTTCAACCCCGGCATCTACACCCCCGAGCAGATCGAGGGCTGGCGGCTGACCACCAACTCGGTGCATGCGCTCGGTGGCAGGATCGTCGCGCAGCTGTGGCACGTCGGTCGCATGTCGCACCCGTCGATCCAGACCGATGGCCGCACACCGGTCAGCGCCAGCAGCAAGCAGCCGGCCAACTCCAAGGCCTTCGGCTACAACGAAGAAGGCCAGCCAGGCATGGTCGATGCGCCCGCGCCGCGCCAGCTGAGCACCGCGGAGGTTGCACGCGTGGTCAACGACTTTGCCCAGGCTGCACAGAACGCGATTGATGCGGGCTTTGACGGCGTCGAGATCCACGGCGCCAATGGCTACCTGCATGAGCAGTTCCTCAACCCGCTGGTCAATGATCGCAGTGATCAGTACTCCGCTGACACGCTGGAGAACCGCATCCGCTTCACGCTGGAGGTGATCGACGCCATCGTCGCGCGCATTGGTCCTGAGCGCACCGGCATTCGTCTCTCGCCGTACGGCAACCTCTTTGACATGCCCGCCTACCCGCAGATCGATGAGACCTACACCGCGCTTGCGGAGGCCATCGGCGAGCGCAAGCTGGGCTTCGTGCACCTGATGAACCAGGCCGGCTACTCAAGCAGCGCGCCGGGCCAGGCAGGCTTCAACAACCTGCTCAGGACGATCCGCAGCAAGCTGCAGGAAACCCGCTTGATCCTGGCCGGCGGACTGGACCGCGAATCGGCGCAGGCACTGATTGATGAGGGTCTGATCGACATGGCCGGTTTCGGTGTGCCGTTCATCAGCAACCCCGATCTGGTCGAGCGCCTGCGCAACGACTACCCGCTTGCCAAGGCCGATCCAACCACCTTCTACGGCGGCAGCGGCAAGGGCTACATCGACTACCCGCCATACAACGCCGCAGCCTGATCCGCCCCTTGATTGTGGGAGCGGCGTAAGCCGCGAAGCTGGAAATCCCAAAGCCGGCCGGTCCGTGCAAGTGCATGGCCAAGGACCGCGCACCGATACCCAGCTTCGCGACTCACGTCGCTCCTACAAGGCGTGCATCGCCTCGTGCGATTGCTTGGCCCGTTACCCAGCCAAGCTAGAACTGCCCCCGCTCCACACCTTGTTTCCACGACTCCGGCCGCGGCGTCCACTCGCCTTCACCCAGTACCGCCTCCAGCAGGTTCTGGATCGGATAACCCAGGTGCTGCTCCGCCGCCAAACCGCCGTCGCTCATCTGCGCGGCGGCCACGAACTTGCGGAATGCACGCTCATCACCCGCCGCTAACGCGGTGATCTTCTTGGCCAGATCGTAGGACAGCCGGTTGCCATCATCCGCAGCCAGGAATGACTTCCCGGACCAGAATGACTGGATGCTTTCTTCGTTCCAGTAAGCCGCGTGTTGCGCAGCGATCTCGTGCGGAAAGTACATCTGTGCGCCGGGTGCGGCCAGCTGTGGATACAAGGTGTGCTCGGTGTTCACCGCCAGGCCCTCGTTCAACCACGCCGGAATCGGCAGGTGTTGCAGCAGGCAGTGAGTAAGCTCATGGGCGATCACCGGCTCCATCGAATCAAGGATCTCCAACGGCATCACGAAGTGCCCATATCCTGCCTTGATGAACATGCCCGAGGACATCGCGTACTCGCCGCCATCCGGGTAGTAATGCGATACGTAGGCGTAATAGTCTTCCTGGTCGGCGAACACCATCACCACATGCTTGCCAAGGCCGGGCGCGACTGCAAGATCGCCAAGGCTGCGATTGATCCGCGCCAGCAGGCGCTGGCAGGTTGCGAGGAATACCTCGCCTGGCCTGTCCATCAGGTTCGACAGCAGAAGGAAGTCGGCGGACTCGGTGATGCGGTAATGCTCCCCTAGCCGCTGGTTGAGCGCTTCCAGCCACTCCTTGGCCGCCGAGGTGCGGTGGATATGCGTGGCGTCGGCATCCAATCCCGTCGGCGCGTCCTCGCTGATACGGTCCCAATCCGCGATTGGCAGCTGGGTGCCGTCATACCAATGCATGCGCACCGGCACACGCGGCAATGGCGCCACTTTCGCAGACCTCTTTTCGCGCGACAGGTGCGTTACCAGCCAACCAGTCAGGATGAAGACCACGAGGAAGAACGCTACCGCATAGAGCGCGTCCTTTCCTTTCTCCCTGTCATCAGCGAACAGACCGGCGTCTGCAGCCGCCACAACCAACGGCGACACGGCTGCGGCCTGTGGCAGCGCGGCATGCGCAACCCCAACAGGAGCGAGCAAGGAAGTGCCGATGCTGGATGCCAGCAGCAGCGCAAGAATCAAGAAGAATTTCATATTGCTTCGTTTACCTGTGCCTGGCCATTACCAACATTGAAGTCGCTTTCCATCTGATCGCTCCACCTCCATCCGAGAGCGCGACCTGATCCTGCTTTGCGGGAGCTGCGTAAGTCGCGAAGCTCGCCAACTTTCCAACAAAGGAGTTGCTGTAGAACGATCAAGCTCGCTTCGTCTCGGAGTATCAGCTTCGCGGCTTACGCCGCTCCCACATACAACTGTTGCTATCGCGAGCCCAGCACGAGGAAGTACTTCCCATCCTCCCCGGAGCCAACCCGCAGGCAAGCTTCGCCCTCCTTCCGATCCATCGCGTAATCCCGATCCAGCACCAGATGCCGGAACACCACGCCGATATCAGCAGACGACGTTACGATCCACGGCGATTGGCAACTGTTGCCGTCGCCACTTGCCATGATGGCCTGCAACAGTCCGTCAAACCCGAAGCGCACAGCCGCGTCATCGCCAGCAAGACTCTCAAGCGCATTCAAATGCAAGGGATACCGCCCCAGAAAATCCTGGTAAAGCTGCAGGCGCGCGTCAGCTGAGCCGCCCGCCCCGTCCAACGCAGCAAGCTGCCTGCGCAGTTCGAGATAGCCCTCGGCCGCTGCCAGCTCGTCGGCCCCGGTGAATGGCGAATCGCCTTCGGCCGGTTTCGGCCCGAGGTTGCGCTGCAACCATGCGCCGTAATACAGATGGGCGAACTCAGTACCTGCAAGACCGCGATCACGGCCGATGAATCGCGCCAACAACTTCGGGTAGAACGTTGCCTGCTCAGGCTCCAGCACCGCATCCGCGCGCACGCCTGCGACGCTCGCCATCATGTCCGGCCCTGCCGCAGCGCCACGCTCCCACAACTGGCGTTCCGTGCGATAACTCATCGGCGCTGCAAGGTCGTCACCCGTGCTTCCATAGCGCCGGACCAGCAACATCACGTCAGTCCCGGCGAGATGCCTATAGCCGTCAACCGCCAGGACATCGCTGTTCCAATCGGGTGCAGCGTTCCCCCGACCATCCAACGCCACCTCGCGGAACAGCAGGCAACGATTACCAGGCAGCCAGCTGTTCGCGCATGTAGCCGATGCCTCCTTGATCTGCAGCAGTCGTTCCGCCCCCTGCAGACCGTAGCGCGCGCCCTGCACGAGCGCCGTTCCTTCGAAACGCAGTACGCCACCAAATGCGTCGCCAAGCTCCAGTTGCGGCCGATCCTTCTTCGCCGGCTCAACGCGCATGCGCAGCGCATGCCCGCCGGACAACATCTGCAGCAGGCGCAGCTCAGCGGTGTACGCCGGCTTTTGACAGGTCAATGCAGGCGTGCGCTCATGCGGCTGCCTGCGCAGGTTCAACTGCCAGGCCACCTCGCGCTGCGGATCAGCGCCTTGCACCTGATAGCGCCGCAGCACCACCTCGCCATCCACCTGCCGCTTGCACAGCTCGCTATGCAGCAGCAGAGACGGTTCCGCTGATGGGCTTTTATCCTCGACACCGAATTGCAGCTGCGGTGCATCTGCCCCCTCACCGAACCAGGCTCGCGGCATTCCATCCTTGTCCACAGCAGTGAGCAAACGCCAGCGGTACAGCGGAAGCAGCTGTTGATAGCGTTGGGCGGTCTGGCGTGCTGCGGATTCGTCGGGGTACGTTGGAGGCGGCGCCAGTGCAGCCGGCATTGAGGCTGACTGTTGTCCAATCGCCAGCGCGGGCAATGCAACTGCAGCAAGTGCGATCGCCGCGCAGATGCCAGGCAAGTGGCGAAGACGAATCCCGGTCATTCCACATCTCCTTATGTGGCTCTGGACTGTCGCACAGTCCAGAGCGTCTTCAACATTCGGCTCAGTCAATCAACCCTGCTATCGGACTTCAGCGCCACTACTGCAGCCGAATTCAAAGCTCTTCGTCGCAGGGTTCATCACTTAGCAGCGCGGGATCCACCGGCTTGGCTTCATCGATAAGCGCACGCTGCTCAGCCGTCGGATTGCCCAACCACCACACCTTGCAGCGCGATACCAGACGGCCAACCATCCTGGCGTGCTGGGGCTGATACAGCATTGCCAGCTGCTGCGTGTCGCACTGGTGCGCCTGGCAGGCCGTGTAGAACCACCATGTTTCGCTTCCCAACATCTTGGGCACGCCCGGTGCGCTGGGGCCACTGAGCAGCCGGTCGCGCTGCGGTGGGACATGCGGATCGGCGATGTCGCCCTCAGCCGCCTCTTTCAGCAGCTCGTCGAATGCGGCGGTGACCTTGGGATCAGCACGGCCGCAGTTGTCCACGGTGTTGCCGCCCACCAGGGTGAAGAAATACGTCGCCAGTGGATCTTCCTCACAGCTGGGCTCGTGGTCGAACGCGGCTGGCGTGGGCGCATCGCCCTCCGGGTCGCCCTCTTCATAGGGCGAGGATTCGGTGTCCTCGATCTCGGCGACCGGATCCGCGCTTGCCTTGGCCGGCAACTCGGCCGCCGGAACTGCGCTGGCGGCACCCTCCGCTTCACCCGCCGGCACCTGCTTGCAGCCCAGCAGCAGACCTACAAGCAGCGACACTCCAAAAATACGGACTTTCATTTTTCACCTGGGGTAATCAGTACGTTGCATCCATGTAGTTCCCGGTCATGCAATGGGAATCGGCCGATTGTAGCTTCTGGGTCAGGGAATTGACTGCGCGCGCCCGCAAGCACAGCGATACCGGGAGAAGCGAAAGACCTGAATTCGCCCCCGCACTGGCTTCACACACCTCGAACCAGCGGCGGCTCATGCTTCCTCCGCTTCCAGCCAGGCGGCTGGCTTTTGCGGCAAAGGCTGGAACACCACGAACGTCGTCACCTCAGCGCACACCTTGCAGGAGCCGTTCAATGAATGCCATGAAACGCGTCGCTTCCGCTGCTTCCGTAGCACTCACCACGGTTGGCGTCGCATCTGCAGCCGGGCAACCGATCGACAGTTGGCCGGCCAGCAAGGTGGGCGAAGCAACTCCCGCCGTACAGGGAATGCCGTCAGCCCTGGCCAGGAACCTTGCGACCTTTGATGACCTGGATTTCCGCGTCTACACGAAGCAGCAATGGGATGACCTGCACCTGAGCCATGCCAAGGACATCGTCGTGCACTATCCCGACGGCCACACCACCACCGGTTTGCCTGACCACATCAAGGAACTGGACTTCATGTGGACCTTCGCGCCCGACAACCGGATTACCGAGCATCCGGTGCGTTTCGGCTCAGCGAATGCCGAGTGGACGGCGGTTGCGGGCTTCATCGAAGGCACTTTCAGTAAACCCATGGTGCTTGCCGATGGCACCGTGATCCAGCCGACCAACAAGACCTACCGGCTGCCGATGGTCACCATTGGACATTGGAACGAGGAGGGACAGATGACGGAGGAGTTCCTGTACTGGGACAACGCCGCTTTCATGAAGCAGATTGGTGTTGGCAACTGAGGTTGATACCACTCACCAACATAGCGGTTTACACACTGAAGCTTCGCTTGTGGCTCGGGGCGGCGTCACGTGCCCGGGCCACTTCATCCACCTATCGAGTGATGCTGTTCGCTACCGCGGCTGCTGGGGCATGTAGCGCCGAGTTGCGAGCCAGAACACTCCAGCAACGCCACAAGTCGCCGCGCCCAGCATGGATACACCACTCCAACCTGCCTGCGCGTACATGGCGGTCGTTGCAATCGCGCCGGTCCCGCTACCCACCGCATAGAACAACATGTACAGCCCAACCAACCGGCTATGCGCCTGCGACTGCTCGCGGAGGATCATGCTCTGGTTGCTCACGTGCAGCGCCTGTCCGCCCAGATCCAGCAGCACGATGCCGAGCGCCAGTGCCCACAATGAGGCAGGCATCAACGATAGCGGCCACCACGCCAGCAGCAGCATCAGCAGCGCCATCGCGGTGACGGCCTGGCCTCGCCCGCGATCGACCCATCGGCCTGCTCCAGTCGCGCCCAACGCACCAATGACGCCGACCAGGCCGAAGGCACCAATTGCCGTGTGCGAATAGCCATAAGGCGGCGCACTCAGCGGCAGCACCAGTGCACTCCAGAAGATGTTGAATGCCGCGAACATCAGCAATGCCAGCATTCCGCGGATCTGCAGCACCCGGTCCTGTCGCAGCAACTGCAGCATCGAGCCGAGCAACTGCGGGTAGCGCATCGCCACTGCGCTCGCCGGTAAACGCGGAAGCCTTCGATAGAGAACGCCGGCCAGCAGCAGCATCGCCAGCGCCGCAACGACGTAGACGCTGCGCCAGCCACCCAGGTCGGCAACACCGCCAGCGACCACACGCGCCATCAGCAGGCCGATGAACACACCCGCCTGCGCGGCACCGACTACACGTCCACGCTCGTTGTCGCCGGCAGCACTGGCCGCATAGGCAATCAGGCCCTGTGTCATCGCCGTACCGAGCAGACCTACCGCCAGCATGCCCAGCAACAACAGCCACGGCGATTGCGCCGAGGCCACCCACAACAACGCGACCACCAAGGCCAACAGCTGGACCAGCATCAGGCGGCGCCGCTCCAGCCTGTCGCCCAGTGGCACAAGCAACAGCAAGGCCAAGGCACTGCCGATCTGGGTTGCAGTCACCACGCTACCGACAGCGGCCAGGCTGATACCCAGTGATGCGGCCAGCAGGTCCAGCAAGGGCTGCGCGTAATACACATTGGCCACGCACAGCCCGCTGGCAATCGCGAACAGCCATACCAGACCTGCGGGCAGCGCATCGCCCCGCAACTGTGTGGTGGCCTCGCGGTGTTCCAGCGAGCTTTCCAAAGGCAGATTCACGGCCGATCCAATCCAGTTGCAAATAACAACCAGATAGATGCTAGCGGACAGTGGTTTTAAAATGCAACTACAATGGACGTATCCACAGGAGCCGCCATGTCTCGCCGCAGCCCAGAACACGATTCCCCTTGCCCCGTGGCACGCAGCCTCGACCTTGTCGGCGACCGCTGGTCACTGCTCATCCTGCGCGATGCATTCGACGGTGTTCGCCGCTTCGGCGATTTCCAGCGCGGCCTGGGCGTGGCCCGCAACATCCTCACCGACCGCCTGCGCAAGCTGGTGGAAGCAGGCATCCTGCAGCTGCATGCCGCATCGGACGGCACGGCGTATCAGGAATACGTGCTCACCCCCAAGGGCGAGAGCCTGTTCCCCATCCTCGTCGCCCTGCGTCAATGGGGCGAACAACACCTGTACCAACGCGGAGAACGGCATTCGCAACTGCTCGACAACCGCACCGGCAAGCCGGTTCCGTTGATGCGCTTGCAGGGTGCTGATGGAGCGCCGCTGAAGGCGACGGATACACGGGTGCGCAAGCTGGCCTGATACCTCACAGCCCGGGCCGGTATTGGTGACTGACCGGCGAAGCGAGGCGGAAGCGACGTGTTTGTTCCTCCCTTTTGAATTCAACTGCAACCGGCCCTGTGCCCGGCTCTGCAAGTCCGTGCAACTTCCGTCACACGACACCGGGCACATGCATCTGCGAAGATCGGGTAACCAATGACAACAAGGATGTGCTGCATGACGTTGTTCGCCCGCCGTGACGTACTCGTATTGGGGTTGATGCTGTCTGCGGCCTGCCCGGTGACCGCGTTGGCGTCCGAGAGTGCTGCATCGCAGCCAGCTCCCACGCGCACGGTGGTACCTGCCCTTTTCGAGCACCAGCGCATCCTGCTGACACCGCGCCTGGCCAATGGCGCGACAATCGTGTTCTACACCGACACCGGTGGCGGTCTGAACATGGTGCGCGACGATATCGCGCAACGCTTCGGCCTGCGCCCCGGTGCGGACGTGGAGGAAGAAGGCCAGCCGCCGCTCAAGACCACGGAATGGCCAGCCTTCGCCGATGGCGCCAGCATTCCGCCCGCCGAACACGACAGCTACCTGCAGGGTCGGCTCGCGGTAGTGCCCGCCGAGGGCTTCGGCGAAGGCCCCATGCTCAATGAGGGCTTTCTGGGCAGTCGCTGGTTTGCCGGGCGCGTGTGGGAGTTCGATTACCCCAACAGCACGCTCAGCGTGCTGCAGGGCTGGACGCCGCCGGCCACTGCCCGCAGCACGCCGCTGACGATGCTGCCGAAGCGCAACATGTACTGGCCGCGCATCCAGGTTGAAATCGACGGCGAACAGCTCGACATGCTGTTCGACACCGGTGCTGAACTCCGGCTGGGCGCGGATGGTGCCAAGGCGCTGGGCCATGCCGAAGGCGCGCGCGTGGCAGGCAGCTTCATCACCGCCCGCCAGTACCGCAAGTGGCGCGATGCGCACCCGGACTGGCCGGTGGCACTGAAAGGCGATGGCGGCATGCCGATGATCCAGGTAGCCAACGTGCGCATCGCTGGCACCGATACCGGCCCAGCATGGTTTGCGGCGCGCCCGGACCGCAATTTCACCGAGTACATGTCATCGATGACCGATGCCCCGGTGGAAGGCGCCATCGGCGGCTCGGCATTCGCTCGCTTGAAGATGGTGGCGGATTACCCAGCACAGGTGCTTTACGTGCTGCCCTGAGCGGAGCCTTGGTTTTTCGGAATCGTGACCGAAGAACCGCGTCGAGATAACCGACTCTGACCCCGGTTTTCTTTCAGCTGCCGAAGCGTTGGGCGTAGCGGCTGACTACGTCGATATTTTGCTGGGCTACGGCCTGAATATCCGGGGCAACCTCCGATTCCGCTACCCGCCGCCAGAACTGCTCGGCCAGTTCTGCGGCCCAGGCAATGAATGGCGCTTGCCCGGCCCTGCTGGGCGCATTGATGTTTATCGGTGCCAGTGCGCGAATATTTCCGGTTTGTGCGGATGGCGCCATATACATCGGCAGCATGTCGTAGGCAGGACACAGGGCTAGCGGACCCTCGTCGATGAGGTGGAAGCCGACGTTGCCCAGATGCATATCGGTGTTACCGATCAACCGGCCGAACCAATGCAGCCGCGCCATGTTCTCGGCGGTGTCCTGAGTGACCAATCGCTCGTCAACGAGCTGCTCGCCGGCCAGACCCCAGTCGCGCGGTCCCTCACCGATGAATGCTGCATCCAGCGCCAACAACGAAACGAAACCGCGCCGACCCAATACGTCCTCGGTGCGATCAAACCGCTCCACTTCAAGGAACACATGTTCATCGCTGCGCAGCAGCTGCGTGCGCGACGCCGGGAAGCCTTCCTCGCGCAGCGTGGATAAGGCCAGGTGCTCGCAGACGAGCAGGTCTGCCCAACGCGCGCCCAACGGGTTCAACGACGGCAGCGCGAACTTGACCAAGGCAGCGTAGCGACCAGTAGTGGTAACAACAGTCGCAGTGAACTTGGGCTGCTCGCCGCCTGGAGACGAACCAACTTCCTCGCCATCGAGGGCTTCCTTGGCGCGTATGGCATAGACATCATGCCGGCTGTCCATGTCCACGCGATCCGCTGGCGCATCCACATCCAACAACGCACGGTCGATGGCAGCCTGTCCCAACAGCAGGTCGCCGACACTGGTGCCACCATGCAGGATGCCGAGCAGGTTGTCGCGCGATTGCCAACTTTTCAGGTCCTGGGGCACACCCAATGCCCGGCCCAAACGATGCGCCAAGGAACGACCGCGGAAACCTTGCGGACGCACATCATCCAGAAACCAGGGCAGCCCCGGAAAGTAACCCCGCGGACCATCCACTGCGCGCGTCAGGTTCTGGCGATCACCCGTGGGTTCAAAAAGAAAGCCGTCTCCACGCAACGCGTGCAGGGTGCCCAGCTCTTCCATATTCGCGTCCGCGCCCATCCGGTAAAGCGGCCACCTATTGGGCCGGACCAGCGCAGTGGCTACGTAGGCCGTGGCGCGCGCCTTGCCAACACGGCGCACCTGATCACCGGCTTCCGCTACCAATCGCGACAGGACGGGACGGGAAACGGCCAGCTTCTCGACCAACTCGCCGGCCGGCACCGGATCGCCGCTTTGAAGCAGATCAAGCAGTTGCAGGACGCTGGCTGAGGAAGGACGGGCCATGATCAGAGCTCGTTTCTTTACGATTCACGAAACGATACTGGCGCATGAGAAGAATTTCAACACGTTGATATGAATAGCTATTTCACTGCACCGCGCCATCACTATCCGGCAATTTCTTTACGATTCTCCATCCGGATAGGAATGCCCATCGTCCGCCTGTTGCGGCAGATCCGGCTGGTTCTGAAGAACCAAAACCTTGAAACGAGCAAGGGCCAAAGCGGAAACCGACGCTGACCCCGGCTTTTCGGCTTTCAGATTTTCACTACCCAGAAACGAAGCGGAATCAGAGCAAGAATCCGGCTGTATCGCCTGTTCTCGCCCACTGTTCTTGATCACAGTGGAAAGCCAGATGGGTCTGATTGCATGGCAACGGCGCGCACCTACCTGCAGGTGACGCTCTCGCGCCTAACCAAGCCTGGGATGTTTGCTCAATACACCTGCATGGGCACAAAGGCACATCTTCATAAGTCTCGAATCAGCAGCTCAAGGAGAGAGTAGATTGAACTTCAAATTTGGAATTTCACTGGCCCTCGCGTTCTCCATTGCCCAAGCATCCGCAGCGCAGCATGGACAGTCACACAACGCGGATTCCTTCAGCCTCGTGTCGGAGTCGACTTCACGCGATATCTCATTGACAAGGACATCGGCGATTCTATTGCGAACGTATCGCCTGTATACGGGTGATTACGTGGAGCTCATACATACCGTGGAAGCCGACGGAAAACTGGAGCTGGATGCTTCTCGCCAATCCGAAGATGCGCTCTCCAAACTCGACAAGTACTGCGCCAGATATGGAGGACAAGCAGCCCGCACAGGGGTATCAATTCTTACCAAGGAAACACAAACGCTGCTTTCCTGCGGCGGAAGCGGCCCACGGCCAAAAGCGACCGGATCGAGCAGCAACCCCTCCGCCAGCGCCTCACGCGCCTTCTGCGATGCAACCATGAGCATCGTCATGGATGGCCCTGGTTCCGTCTATCGTGGCGATCCAGGTGGATTCGCCGTACATGCGGACGCGGAGTGGGAGGGGATCAGCGGTTCCATTGTTACCTGGAACGCCAACTTTCTTCCTGGCTGCAGTCTGGGCGAGTCTGGTCACCATCAGCGATGGCTTTGGGCATCCCGCGCTGTCACCTGCGGCACGGGATCACTGTCGCTGGGCATGCACGACGGAAGTGCAACCATAGAAGCTTGTAACAGCAGAGACTACAGCTTCATCACAACCGAAATATGGAGATAGCCCTGTACCGCGGATCCTGCTTGCGGATGATCCAAGGGACCAGAGTCGGCATCCGCAGGTCACCCCCGCCTGAAGCAGAGAGGGTCAGAGCGAAAACCCGACTCTGACCCATGTTTCCGGACCCCTGTCTCCCGTGATTTACTTTTCCAACGAAAATGTCTCTATTGGGGTCGACTGCCCGGCCTGCGCCAGCTTCTTTAGGTCATTCCACTGATCCAAGTTGGGGCGAGGATCAGGTCCAGCAGTACGATAGCCCTGCAATTGACCATGGGTGCCTAGCTGGCGAAGGAACTCGGTCGTCTGCAACTGAACTACGGCAGCGTTCGCTCGATCGTCAAAATTCGGGAGATACTGCTTGATCAACGCATCGGCCTTGTAATCACCTAAAATCTTTGCAACCTCCAACCGGGCACGCAATACCCTATCTCCGTCGATGGACTTGCCAAATCTTTCATTAGCAAGTCCATACTCAGCAAGCGCCAGTTCTTCGTATGCATAAACTGAACCTTTTGAAGCCGCGTCTTCCAGCATGCCAAGGCTAGCCATTGGCTTCCCTTGCCGAATAGCCGCAAGCCCGAATAGCGTCTGCAATTTCGGATCGTCCGTACCGTTGAGCGAGTCGATATCAAGTGTCGCCAGCGAATTTATTTCAGCCTGAGTAGGGTAGTAATGATTTTTCATCCACTCGAGCTCTTCCATCGAAATCGCAATTAACCGTGCATCCGATGCCACCAGCTCTGAGCTCGATCTGATTTCGTTACGGATAGAGGAAGGATCTATCCGCGCATGGCGAGATTCATCTTTACCCAATAGTTTCCCAGGATCTCGATGATGCCGGCTCTCCTCCAGACTACTGACACCGGAGTTGTATTCCGCGCGCCCATCTGATTTTGATGCGGGCGAATGATTGAGGCTTGTCAAAGTAATTGCCGAAATAGCAATCAAGCCCAGACCGCCTACCACCAAGAATCTCTTCATTTCGATACCCCGATATCTGAATTCAAATCAACACTCTTCGGCATGGTCGGATATCCATAACCGGCGACAAGCTCATCTCGGGCTGCATTGAATGCCGGAAGGCGTGTCCAAGCTGCAATCGCTTCCCGCTGAAGAACCTGCGGATATGCTGCGACCTGCGCCTCTTGCAAGAGGCATGTAGATCGCGCGCAAAACAGAAGGAACCTGTGTTTATGCATGAAATCTCATTATCCCTGAGCACAGTTTCGCGCCGCACTTTGGCTTCTCCCGCAGCTTCATGGCATTGGTCGCGCGTATTGCAGGGAGCAGTGAATATTGCCCCGAACTGTACTGCTTCAACCAGAAACCCTGGCACCAGCTGACCTCCCGAAGTACCACAGCCATTCAATATCAGCGGAGGTAGCGAGCGAATACCACAGCCATACGCTGCGAACTCGGTTGGGGCAAGCGCGCACCCTCGACAGTAACACTCAGCGATCGAATCCAGATCACGCTGATCATTACCACCTCCCCATGCGCCTCCGCCCATCTCTCATCCATCACCAACACCTATTGGCGGAGTTGGATGGCAGCCATTTGTAGTACAGCAACTCTCATTGACCGAATTGGCTCCAACTGCAAGCAACCCACCAGCAAATGGCAAACTTCGGATTACGCCCTTGAGGACACTTGAATCACTCATTCCCTTATCCTTGCAATGGTCAACTGCTTACTTCCAGGTAACGCCAGATCGTCCTGAGCTGGGATCTCTTTGTAGCAGAGAGAGTTTTCCTTTGCCATCCAGCGCTCCCTTGAGATTAGGTAGCACAGCAGTTTGGGTCCAATCCTCAATGACAAGGACATTGGACGTGAAAAGGCGCTTTACCGAAGGACAGATCATTTGCGTCCTGCGTGACACTGAAGCAGGCATGCCGATCAAGGATCTTTACCGCCGGCGCGGCTTCAGCCAGGCCTAGTACTACCTGTGGCGGAGCAAATTCGGCGCTACTAATGTGTCCAATACCAAGCGCCTGTGTCACCTGCGCCGCGATCCGTAGGCAAATCAGCCGCCGGGCCTAGGCAATCCGTAGCCCGGGTAAGCGCAGCGCACCCGGGATCGCACGATGCCCGGCATTGCGTCAAATCGTAGTCAAGGGATTAGGCGCGTCGTCGGCACCTAAGGAAAGCAGCCTACGCCAAAAAGCAGAAAGCCGAGCGTTGGCTGGGCTTGTTCGATCACTGCAGATCCCGGGTGCGCTGCGCTTACCCGGGCTACGTCACTGAGGGACTAGGCGAGTCGTCGGCGCTGAAGGAAAAAAATCGACGCCAAAAGCAGAAAGCCGAGCGTCGGCTCGGCTTCTTCGATCATTGCAAACCCCGGGTGCGCTCTGCTTACCCGGGCTACGTGCTGTCACTTACGTGTCTTTAGAACGAGCCGCCCTACTTCCGACGTTTGAATCAACGAAACGCCACCATCCGTCGGATTGAAGAACACGTAGACGTCACCAATTCTTCCCGCGAAATTATGGCCTTTTAATTCAGCAGAGGGTGTGGCAAGTAGACCACCTTTACGGCCCATAACTACATCATTGGCCTCGCGCTTACCAAGGTAGTGAGCCCCGAGAGAAACATAAAATATTGCGAACGCAACGTAAGGTAGAAACTCCGCATCGCCGATGATCTTGAGGATCCGAGGTGAGCGACACGCCATCCAGATCGATATCCACGTCGCTAGAATTCCGACAACTAGATATCCACCAAAATCAACAAAAAGGCAAAGAGCTATCAGCAGCACTGAAAAAGCGCAAACGACGAGAGCGGCCAAGACCTTTCTCTCCTCCAGATAGCTACCAATCCCTTTCCCAATAGAACTTCCAATCAATGCGGCCATGAACATCATTGCAATAGTTGCCCCGACCGCAGTCATTCCGACCACAGCTAAGCCACTGGCATCTGCGAACTGGAACGGATCCAAACGAAAGCGACCCCAATATGATTTGAGGTAAATAACACCTTGGACCAACCCGAATCCCAGCAGCACAGACCCCCATGCCAGTATCTGCGCGCTCGACAACGACACCTTATTCGATACGCCCACTCGTCCTTCCTTAGTTTTCTACTCCCCAAAAAGGTTGGGCCAGGCTCGATAACGCGCCTAGCCCAATCTCTCACCTCAGTTCCAAGCCTATCACCCGCACTTGCTATACCCACAATTCAAGCAAGTCTGGCAGCCATCCATGATCACCAGCGCCTTGGTGCTGCACTTGTGGCACATGGTGGCGCTGGCCGGGAAGCTGCCGTTGTCGGCGCTTTCGGGGTTGGCTTCGGGGGCAACGGCAACGTCAAGGGCTACCCCTCCCTGGCCCTCCCCTTCGCTTTGCGAAAGGGAAGGGGCGAGCGCGGCGCTTTTCGCCGGCGCTGCGTTTACTTCACTGTTTTTTTTTGAGCGTTCTTCGAACTGCTTGCGCTTTTCGGCAATCAGGGCGCGCTGGTGGGCGCTCATTTCCGGGTCCTGCAGCAGGCCGATCGACTTCATGTGGTCTTCGACGATGGAGCCCAGCTCGGCCACCAGCGACGGCATGTACACGCCGCCGACCTTGAAGTAACCGCCCTTCGGGTCGAACACGGCCTTCATTTCGTCAACGATGAAGGTGACGTCACCGCCCTTGCGGAACACAGCGGACATGATGCGGGTCAGCGCCACGATCCACTGGAAATGCTCCATCGACTTGGAGTTGATGAAGATCTCGAACGGACGGCGCAGTTCGTGCTCGGTGCCCTGGTTGAGCACGATGTCGTTGATGGTCACGTAGAAGGCGTGTTCCACCAGCGGCGATTTGATCTTGTAGGTGCTGCCGATCAGCACTTCCGGGCGCTCGATGCGCTCGTGCATGTGCACGATGTTGTCGGCCGGGGACTCGTCCAGGGCGGCAGCCACCGGGGCCTTGGCCGCAGCGGTTTCACGGGCCTTGTCGTCCGGGGTGATGACGGAATAGCCCTTGATTTTCTTGTCGATCTTGACGGCCATGGTGCGAGTCCTGGTTATGCGTTGCTAAACGGATTGGCAGCAACCCCGTCCTTGCAGGACGGGGCGCGCGGTGCGGCTTACTTGCGGGTCGCCTTCTTGGCGGCCTTCTTCACTGCGGCGGCCTTCTTGGCAACCGTCTTCTTTGCGGTAGCGGCCTTCTTGGCCACGGTCTTCTTGGTCAGGGCAACCTTCTTGGCAGCGGTCTTCTTGCTGACGGCTACTTTCTTGGCGACCTTCTTTTCAGTGGCCTTCACCGTCTTCTTGACGGCGGCGACCTTCTTGGCTGCCTTCTTTTCGACCTTCTTCACTGCCTTCTTGGCAGCGGTGGTCTTCTTGACGACAGCCTTGGCAATCTTCTTCTCGGTAGCCTTCACCGACTTCTTGGCGGCAGCAGCCTTCTTGCCGACGGCCTTGGCGACCTTCTTCTCGGCAGCCTTCACCGTCTTCTTGGCCGAGGCGACCTTGGTGGCGGCCTTCTTCTCGACCTTGGCGATGGCCTTCTTGGTCGCCGCACGCTTGCCGGCGCCCTTCTTCTTCAGCTCGGTGGCTTCAGCCTTGGCGTTGGCCTTGGCGGCTTCCAGCTTCTGGCGCACGGAAGCAACCTTCTTCTTCACTTCCTTCTTGGCCGCGCTGGCCTTCTTGGCGACAACCTTCTCAGCCTTCTTGACGGCCTTCTCGGCCTTCTTTACAGCCTTCTTGACCTTGGCCACCTGCTTCTTGGCGCCGGCCTCAACCTTCTTTGCACTGGCCTTCACTGCAACCACGGCGTCGCTGGCGGTTGCCGCGATGCTCTCACCCGCGTGGGCGACGGTTTCCTTGACGGTTTCTTTCACGTCCTCGGCAACCTGGGTTACGGTCGCGGTCACACCATTACCATTGCTCATAAAGCCCTCCTAAGGGCATCGGGTCTGTAATGTGGCGATGCTATATCGAAGCCGATGCAACGTGAAACAAGCGCGCAACAGGAAGGTGGCGGCGAAGCCACCGTCATGCCCTCCCAGCGCGCGGCCGGGAGGGCGATGAAGGCACTCAGAACTTGCCGTAGTAGCCTTCTTTCAGGGCGTCGAACAGGTTGGCGGCGGTGTGCATCTCGCCGTCGTACTCGATCTGTTCGTTGCCCTTGACCTCCACCACCTGGCCGTCTTCCAGCTCGAAGCGGTAGGTGGTGTTCTCCAGGTCCGCTTCCTTGACCAGCACGCCCTGGAAGGCGGCCGGGTTGAAGCGGAAGGTGGTGCAGCCCTTCAGGCCCTGCTCGTGGGCGTAGCGGTAGATGTCCTTGAACTGCTCGTACGGGTAATCGGTCGGTACGTTGGCGGTCTTGGAGATCGAGCTGTCCACCCACTTCTGCGCGGCGGCCTGCACGTCCACGTGTTCCTTGGGCGAGATGTCGTCGGCGCTGATGAAGTACTCCGGCAGCTTGGCGTCAACCTCGTCGGAGAACGGCATGGCCTTGTCGTTGACCAGCTGGCGGTAGGCCAGCAGCTCGAACGAGAACACGTCCACCTTTTCCTTGGACTTCTTGCCTTCGCGGATCACGTTGCGGCTGTAGTGGTGCGCGAACGAGGGCTCGATGCCGTTGGAGGCGTTGTTGGCCAGCGACAGGCTGATGGTGCCGGTCGGGGCGATGGAGCTGTGGTGGGTGAATCGCGAACCGACCGTGGCCAGCTCTTCCACCAGCTCCGGGGCCACCGTGGCCACGCGCTGCATGTAGCGGCTGTAGCGGGCGTGCAGCACCTTGCCGGCGATCTTCTGGCCGACCTTCCAGCCGTCCTTCTTCATTTCCGGGCGCTGGCGCAGCATGGCGGCGGTGACGTCGAACTGCTCTTCCATGATCGGGGCGGCGCCCTTCTCACGGGCCAGCTCCAGGCCGGTTTCCCAGCCGGCCACGGCCATGTCGCGGGCGATGGCTTCGGTGAACTCGCAGGACTCGGTGCTGCCGTACTTCATCTTCAGCATGGTCATGGTGCTGCCCAGGCCAAGGAAGCCCATGCCGTGGCGGCGCTTGCGCATGATCTCGTTGCGCTGCTGTTCCAGCGGCAGGCCGTTCACTTCGACCACGTTGTCGAGCATGCGGGTGAACACGCGCACCACTTCCTTGTACTCGTCCCAATCGAACGAGGCCTTGTCGGTGAACGGGTCACGCACGAACTTGGTCAGGTTCACCGAGCCCAGCAGGCAGGCGCCGTACGGCGGCAGCGGCTGCTCGCCGCAGGGGTTGGTTGCGCGGATGTTCTCGCACCACCAGTTGTTGTTCATCTCGTTGACGCGGTCGATCAGGATGAAACCCGGCTCGGCGTAGTCATAGGTGGAGACCATGATCATGTCCCACAGGTGACGGGCACGGATGTGGCCGTACACCTTGCAGGCCACCAGGCCGTCGTCGCGGACGATGTAGTTCTCGTGGGTCGGCCATTCGCGCCACACCACTTCCTCACCGCTGGACGGGTCCAGCTCGGCCTGTTCCTTGGTGTTGATCGGGAACACCAGCTGCCAGTCGGCGTCGTTGTTCACCGCATCCATGAAGCCGTCGGTGATCAGCAGCGACAGGTTGAACTGGCGCAGGCGGCCGTCCTCGCGCTTGGCGCGGATGAAGTCCTTCACGTCCGGGTGCGACACGTCGAAGGTGCCCATCTGCGCGCCACGACGGCCACCGGCCGAGGACACGGTGAAGCACATCTTGTCGTAGATATCCATGAAGGACATCGGCCCGGAGGTGTAGGCGCCAGCGCCGGCAACGAAGGCACCGCGCGGACGCAGGGTGCTGAACTCGTAGCCGATGCCGCAGCCGGCCTTCAGGGTCAGGCCCGCTTCGTGGACCTTCTCCAGGATGCCGTCCATCGAGTCGGTGATGGTGCCCGACACGGTGCAGTTGATGGTGCTGGTGGCCGGCTTGTGCTGCTGGGCGCCGGCATTGGAGGTGATGCGGCCAGCCGGGATTGCGCCACGGCGCAGGGCCCAGGCAAAGCGCTCATACCAGTAGGCGCGCTTGTCGTCGGTCGCCTCGGCATCCGCCAGGGCACGGGCCACGCGCAGGTAGGTGCCGTCGATATCGGCGTCCAGCGCTTCGCCCGCCTTGGTCGTGAGGCGGTACTTCTTTTCCCAGATGTCCTGCGAGGCAGGCTGCAGAGGGATCATGTCCGACTTGGTTTGATTGCTGACCACTTCCAGACGCACCGTACTCATGATTGTGGAAACTCTCCTGGGGCACCTTGCGGTGCGATTTTCTTTTCCCAAACAGGCCGGGCAGCAAAGACAGCGACGCGCAGGCGCGTACTTACGCGCCTGTCGGCGGGATGAGGGGATTCCGGGAAAAACCGGTTTTCTGCATCACTGTCGCGGTCATTGCACGCCTTCCGTTGGGGTGCTTGCACCCCGAGCACTAAACCCTACTGCTTGGGGACGCTTTTCACATCAACCCAACATCTAGTGGGTGATGACCCGACCAAGCTTACCCACCCACGGGGTGATGTCAAACGAAAAATGTACGTCTTCTCTATTGCATTCCGTGCAGAGCTTGAGGCCCTTGGGATTGCGGCAATGCAGAAGTTTCATTGCCGATTTAACTGCCCCCCGCCACACTCGTGTTCAGCAACCCGCCCCACCCCGGCGCCGCCCTCGGGCGCCCCCGCATGGAACCCCCGGCAATGCGACCCATCCCGACCCTGCTGACCCTCGCCCTGGCCGCCGCCTTTGGTGGTTTCACTGCCACCGCCATCAATGCCCACCTGGACAACCGCGCCGAAGCCGCCTCGCTGAGTACGGTGTTGCCGACCACCGCCGCGCTGCCGGCCGCCGTCGCCGGACAAGCGGTGCCGTCACTGGCGCCGATGCTGGAACAGGCCATGCCAGCCGTGGTCAGCGTCAACACCAAGCAGGTCGTGCGGGTACGCAATCCCTTCTTTGACGACCCCTTCTTCCGCCGCCTGTTCCCGCAGGTGCCACAGGAGCGCATCAACGAGTCGCTGGGCTCGGGCGTGATCATCGATGCAGCGCGCGGCTACGTGCTCACCAACCACCACGTGGTCGAGAACGCCGACGACGTACAGGTCACCCTGGCCGACGGCCGCACGGTCAAGGCCGAGTTCCTCGGTTCGGACCGCGACACCGACATCGCCCTGATCCGCATCCCCGCCGAAAAGCTCACCGCGCTGCCACTGGGCAACAGCGACCAGCTGCGCGTGGGTGACTTCGTCGTGGCGATCGGCAACCCCTTCGGCTTCAGCCAGACCGTCACCTCCGGCATCGTCTCGGCGGTGGGCCGCAGCGGCATCCGCGGGCTGGGCTACCAGAACTTCATCCAGACCGATGCTTCGATCAACCCCGGCAACTCCGGTGGCGCGCTGGTCAACCTCAACGGCCAGCTGGTCGGTATCAATACCGCCAGCTACAACCCGCAGGGCAGCATGGCCGGCAACATCGGCCTGGGCCTGGCGATTCCGTCCAACCTGGCCCGTGACGTGGTCGAGCAGCTGATCACCAAGGGCGTGGTGGTGCGCGGCACGCTGGGTGTGGAAACCCAGAACCTGACCCCACAGATCGCGCAGGGCCTGGGCCTGGAAGAGGCCCGTGGCGCTTTGGTAACGCGCGTGCTGGCCGGTTCCGGTGCAGCCGCTGCCGGAGTAAAGGCTGGCGACGTGGTCACTGCGATCAATGGCCAGCGCGTGGACAGCGCGCAGGCGCTGCACAACTTTGAAGGGCTCTCCACGGTCGGCCGCACGGTTGATCTGGAGGTACGCCGCGACGGCAAGCCGCTGCAGCTCAAGGCCACCTTGAAGGAACAACCACGTGCAGTCGCAGGCGATACGCTGGATCCGCGTCTGAGCGGAGCCACTTTCGCCGACCTGCCCGAATCGCTGCGCCAGGCCGGCATCAACGGCGTGCTGGTCAGCGAAGTGGCGCGCGGCAGCCGCGCCGCGCAATCGGGCTTGGCCGGTGGCGATGTGATTCTCGCGGCCAGCAGCGGTGCGTTCACCGACCTTGCCGGCTGGCGGGCAAGCTTCGGCCAACGCCCGCCACAGCTGGTGTTGAACATCCTGCGCGGTGGCAGCCAGCGTGGCCAATTGATGATGCGATGATGCCCAGGTGAGCATCTTGTGCTGCCGGCGTAACGTTGTTTACACCCGGCAACTGCTATTTGTTGAGTTCTGTTGCAACCGCGCGCCATCCGGCGCACCCGCTGAAACCAGGAGATCACGATGAGCCCCACCAATACCGAGAACATGAAGGAACACCTGGGCGAGGCTGGCGCACACCTGAAGTCCGCCGCTTCCGCCGCTGGCTCGGCCGTCAAGGGCGCTGCCGGTGCCGCCGGCGACGAACTGCGTCTGGGCAAGGCCAACATGAAGGCCGAACTGTCCGACAGCGCGCTGTCCGGCCTGGCCGCCGCTGAACTTGGCGGTGCCGCCGCCAAGGAACAGGTCGATGCACTGATGGACAAGGGCAAGGACCTTATCGACAGCGCCGCCGACCTCATCCGTGAGCGTCCGCTGGCCTCGTTCGGCGTGGCCTTCGCCGCTGGCTGGATCATTGCCAAGCTCGCCCGCAGCAACGACTGATCGGCGTGAGCGATAACGCAACACCGCCCACTGGCGACGATTCCACCCCGGGCCAGGCGCCCGGGCTGGAAGAAAGCATCCGTCAGGTTGGCGCGGCCGGCCGGCAGACGCTGGACTCGGCTTCCAACACGCTGCGCTCCCTGCGCAGGCTGGCTTCGGCCGACCTGGCCCTGGCGCGCAGCGCGTTTGGTCGTTCCCTGGCATGGAGCGGCGTGGCCATCGTATTCGGCGCCTCGGCCTGGCTGCTGTTGGCGGCCACGGCGGTGGCGATGCTGCAATACATGGGCTTGTCGCTGTTCGTCTCGCTGCTGATCCCCACCCTCACCAGCCTGGCCGTCACCGGCTACGCGATATGGCGGGTGTCGTACTTCTTCCACCACACCGGCATGCACGCCACCCGCCGCCAGTTGTCGCGGCTGGGTCTGTTCGACGAACCAACCGGCGAAGACCCCGATGCCGAAGTGAAGATCCCCGGGGAGAACACACCGTGAATTTCGAAGCCCTGCAACGCCGTGTGCGCCGCGCCGAAGCCGTGGTGCAGGTGCGTGGCGAGGAAGCCACCCAGCACTGGGACCAGCTCAACCAGAGCTGGCGCAGTGCATGGACACCCGGTCGCATCGTGGTGGTCGGCCTGGCTGGCGGCTTCCTGGCCGGCAAGCTGGAACCCGGCGGTGCCTTCAGCGGCAGCCGCTGGCTGCAGATGATCGGCTCGGTGTCCGGGCTGGTCAGCAGCGCGCAGGCTTCGGTGGCCTCGTTCGCCGCCGCTGCGGCAGCGGCGGGCGTGATGGCCGGGCAGGCAGCGGCCGATACCGATGAAGGCGACGACGAGACCGGCGAGGACAACTCGCCGCCGCCCGCCGCGGCAGCCAGCACGGCGCGCAGCAACAGCACGCCACCCGGCCCCGCCGAAGCGGCGACAGAACTGTCAGAATCCTGAGCACGGCGCCCTTGCGCGCCGTTCCGTTCACGGAGCGCTGCCCGCATGTCTGACCCGTTGCCCGAAGCCACACCCCGCCCCGCTGAAGCCCCTGCGCCACGCCCGCGCGCGCCAGTCGCCGTGGTGGTACTGGCGACGCTGGCGGTGGGTTACACGCTGTGGGCCGCGCAGGAAGTGATCCTGCCGGTGCTGCTGGCGATGTTCTTCGCGCTGATCGGCAACCCCATCATCCGCCTGCTGCAGAAACTGCACCTGCCACGCTTCCTCGGCGCACTGCTGGTGATGGCGGCAGGCTTGGCAGGCAGCGCCGCGCTGACCGTGCAGTTGGCCGGCCCGGCCACCGAATGGGTGCAGGAAGCGCCGCAGCAGATGCGACAGATCTCGCGCAAGGTGCAGGACTTCGTCAAACCGGTGCAGCAGGCCAACCTGGCGGCGGAGAGCTTCGCCCGCGCCGCCGGTGGCGAAGGCAACCGCAAGGTGCAGGTGATCCGCACCCAGCTCGACGATCCCTACAAGGCACTGGTGCGCACACCCAAGCTGGCCGCCTCGGCGCTGGCGGTGGTGCTGCTGACCCTGTTCTTCATGATCTACGGCGAAAACCTGCAGCGGCACGTGATCGCGCTGCTGCCCAATCGCCAGCAGAAGCGCTTCACCGCCGAGATACTGCGCTCGATCGAGCGCGAGATATCCCGCTACGTACTGACCATCACCCTCATCAATGTCGGTCTGGGCCTGATCCTGTCCGGCGTGCTGATGCTGCTCGGCATCGCCCTGCCCGAGGCTTTGCTGTGGGGCACGGTGGCCGCGCTGCTGAATTTCGCCCCGTACGTGGGGCCACTGATCGGCATCGTACTGATGCTGCTGATGGGCTTCGTCGAATTCCGCGATCCACTGACCGCCCTGCTGCCAGCGCTGGCTTACCTGGCCCTGCATACGCTGGAGGGGCAGCTGATCACGCCCATCGTGCTCGGCCGCCGCATGGCGATCTCGCCGCTGATGCTGATCCTGGCATTGATGCTGTTCGGCTGGCTGTGGGGCATGATCGGCCTGCTGCTGGCAGTGCCGCTGCTGGTCTGCGTGAAGCTGGTGCTGAGCCGCGTCGACGGCATGCACGGCTGGGCAAAGCTATTGGAGTAGCGTCCCTATTGTGGGAGCGGCGTCAGCCGCGAAGCTGACAATGCTGAAGCAACCAGCAACGTAGCCCGGGTAAGCGCAGCGCACCCGGGGCCGTTTGCAGACAACGCCAGACATCAGCGCGCGCCCACTTCCCGGGTGCGCTGCGCTTACCCGGGCTACGCCGCTGCAGACATCAGCACGCGCCCACCTCCCGGGTGCGCTGCGCTTACCCGGGCTACGCCGCCGATGATGGACCGGCTTCGCGGCTCACGCCGCTCCCACAAGCAAGATCGGGCAGCCACGGCTCCTACAGGCCCGGCTCATGGGCTTGGCGTAAAATGCCCGGATGAATTTCCCCGTACTCGCCATCACCCTCGATCTGGACGACACCCTGTGGCCGTTCGCTCCCATCGGTGCCCGCATCGACCAGGTGCTGCACGACTGGATGCTGCAGCACAGCCCGGCAACCGCCAGCATGTACCCGGTCGCCGCCATGCGTGAGCTGCGCGAACGCTCGTTCCGCGACAACCCGCATCTGCACTACGACCTCAGCGCCTTGCGCCGGCTGACCCTGGCCGAAGCGCTGGAAAAGAGCGGGGCAAGCATGGACCTGCTCGACCCGGCCTACGAAGCCTTCTACGCCGCGCGCAACCAGGTCGAGTTCTACCCCGATGCATTGGCGGCGCTGCGCCGTATCGCCGCGCGCGTGCCGGTGGCCGCAGTGAGCAACGGCAATGCCGACCTGCAGCGCATTGGCATCGGCGAGCTGTTCGCCTTCCAGCTGGGCTCGCGCGAATTCGGCGCGGCCAAGCCGGACCCGGGCATCTTCCATGCCGCCTGCGAGCGCCTTGGCGTCGAACACGCGCAGGTACTGCACGTTGGCGATCATGCCGAAATGGACGTAGCCGGTGCGATGCGCGCCGGCCTGCGTGGTTGCTGGATCAACCGCGAAGAACATTCATGGACCCACACCGAACTGCAGCCTGACCTGCAGTTCGACACCCTGACCGGACTGGCCGACTGGTTGGATGCGAACGCATCCTCGCAGCAGCGCTAAGCCCACGGCCGCCAGCAGACGCAAGAGAACACCATGACCCCGATTACCGCTTACACCACCGATTCCAGCAACGCCCTGCCGCTGTACGTGCTGGACCGCGACGGCTTCGCCGCGTGGAAGGCACAGCAGCCGGCCGCGGTGCAGGCCTGGGCCGCAGCACAACAGTTCAATGCTGCACCGAGCAGCGTGCTGTTGTTGCCCGGCGACAACGGCATTGCCGGCGCCGTGCTCGGCGTTGGCGACCATGCCGATGCCTACGCCTACGCGCATGCACCGTTCGCGCTGCCGGCCGGCACCACCTGGCAGGTTGCCAACGCGCTGGACGCCAGCAGCAGCGCCAACCTGCAGATCGGCTGGGGCCTGGGCAGCTACCGCTTCGACCGCTACCGCAAGCTGGCGCGCCCGGCCGCACAGCTGCTGGCAAGCCCGGCCGCCGAAGTGCTGGACGTGGTGACCGCCTGCCTGCGCGTGCGCGACTGGGTCAATACGCCGACCGAAGACATGGGCCCGCAGCAGCTGGAAGACGCCGCGCGCGATCTGGTCGAAGCCCATGGCGGCGAGCTGGAAGTGATTGCCGGCGACGAACTGCTGGAAATGAACTTCCCCACCATCCACGCGGTTGGCCGCGCCTCGCATCGCGCGCCGCGCTTGATCGTGCTGCGCTGGGGCAATGCCGGTGCACCGCATCTGGCACTGGTCGGCAAGGGCGTGTGCTTCGACACCGGCGGCCTGGACCTGAAGCCGGCCGACGGCATGCGCAACATGAAGAAGGACATGGGCGGTGCCGCCCACGCCATCGCCCTGGCGGGTTTGGTGATGGCGCAGCAGCTGCCGGTGCAGCTGACCCTGGTGGTGGCTGCGGTGGAAAATGCCGTTGGCCCGGATGCCTTCCGTCCCGGCGAAGTGATCACCACCCGCAAGGGCATCACCGTGGAGATCGACAACACCGACGCCGAAGGCCGCCTGGTGCTGTGCGACGCGCTGACCTACGTCAGCGAGCAGAACCCGGACACCATCCTCGATTTCGCCACCCTTACCGGTGCCGCACGCATCGCGCTGGGCCCGGACCTGCCGGCCTTGTTCGCCAATGACGACACCCTGGCCAACCAGTGGTTGCAGGCGGGCGACAGCACCCGCGACCCGGTGTGGCGCATGCCGTTGTGGCGTCCCTACCTGCGCTACCTCAACAGCGGCATTGCCGACCTGGCCAACGCCGGCTCGCGCATGGCCGGTTCGGTGACCGCAGCGCTGTATCTGGAGCGCTTCATCAACGAAGGCCAGGTGTGGGCACATCTGGACGTCTACGCCTGGAATGACGGCGAACGCCCGGGCCGCCCGGCCGGTGGTGAAGCACTGGCGCTGCGCTCGGCATGGGCGATGTTGAAGGCGCGTTACGGCGCCTGAAGCGTCCCGGCTTTTGGTAGTGCCGAGCCATGCTCGGCAATGGGCCTTGCCGGTAACGCTTCAACTGTAGTGCCGAGCCATGCTCGGCATTGAGGCTTTACCGATGAAGCCCCTGCCGTGCATGGCTCGGCACTACAACGGCAAGAGCCCCCCTCCCCAACCCTCCCCTTGCCTACGGCAAAGGGAGGGAGCAATGCATCAAGCCTTCAGTGCTGCCAGCGACTCGGCCTGCAGGCGCTCGTAGATTGCGAACTCGTCGCTGACCGTCGCGCCCAGGGCCTGCTCGAAGGCATCGCGGTTGGCACGCGCGGCATACGCACGCTGTTCGCCACCACCGAGGTTGGACTGGAAAATACCCGCCGCACTCACCGGCAGGAAATCCTCATAGATGATCGGGTCAGCGCTGGCGAAACCACGCTCGATCAACACTTCCGCCGGCAAGGCACGGGTTTCCGCATCAGCGGCAAGGCCCGCATCGGTCAGGCTGTAGCGGTAATAACCCAGGCCTTCGCGGCGCAGCGTTGCATGGTCATCCGGGAACGCGGCAAATGCGCTCTGCAGGCGCTGCATGTAGTCGCCACCGGCACTGCCTTCGCCGCCACGTGCCTGCGCAAGCAGGGCGTCATACAGATCGCGGCCCTTCGGCGTCAGCGCGAGGCCGCGCTGTTCGATCTCACCGAAGCGCGCGGTGTGGGTGCCGGCTTCGTTGTCGGCCCCCGACGGGAAATGCACCATTTCCTCCAGCGCCTTGAAGCTGGTCTGGCGCAGCAGGATGGCGCAATCACGGCGCGGCGGGCCTTCGATCACGGCCTTTGCCGCCAGACCACGCTCATGCATCGCCGCCTGTGCCGCATCGATGTCCAGCGTGCGCGGGGTGAGGTGGTTGATGTGCGGGCCACGGAAGCTGACCACGTCGGCAACCAGACGGTGCGCGCCATGCAAGGCGTGATAAGTCTCCAGCGACACGGTGGCTTCGTTGTGCCAGCGGAAGGTTTCCAGTGACTCAACGACGAAGCGCCAGGCATCGTCTTCGCTAAGGCCGCCATCGCGCTCGCATTGTTCAATCAGCTGCAGCGCGCCAGCGGTGAAGATATTGCGGCGGGCCAGGATCTCGGCGGCCTGCTCGCGCAGCGCGGCGTCCTCGATCAACTCCAGCCGCAGCAGCGAGGTGAACACGCGGAACGGGTTGCGGTTCAAGGACTCGCCATCCACCGGCCGGAACGCGGTGGAATGCACCGGTACGCCGGCCACCGACAGATCGTAATAGCCCACCGGCTGCATGCCCATCACCGCGAACAGGCGGCCAAGCGTGGCCAGCTCCTGCGCGGTGCCGACGCGGATTGCGCCATGGCGTTCCACGTCCAGGCGCTCGCGTTCGCCACTGCGCTGCATCTGCGCGGCGAGCTCCGGCTGCGCGGCCAGGACGTCGGCGTTGATCGCGCCAACCAGTTCCACCAGCGTGCCGTACAACGGCACTTCGGTGCGGTACATATGCGACATCGCCTGCGAGAACAGGCTGCGGATGTGATCGGGCGAAACGAAACGGTCGGCGGTCATGACAAAGCGCTTTGACGCGAAATCGAAGGAACGCCATTTTCGCCCGGAATCGCCCCCTGCGCCTATCTGCAGGGCAGCAAATGCCGACGCGGTTTTACTCCGCGTCACTCCTGCGCGCTGCCGCCTCGCGCTGGGCGCGGTCGCCGAGCTGCCGCTGCAGCAGCGGATCCAGCGTTATCGGCCGGTCCCAGTGGTCGAAACTGGCGACGATGGCGTGGCGCAGGGCCCGCCAGCGCAGGTTGTCCGGGGCCGGCTGCAGGCCAGCCAACACCTCTTTCCAGCTGGCCTCGGGCTGCTGCGCGCGGGCCTTCACCGCGGTACGGCAGTTGCTGCCGTTGAGCTTGCCCCAGAAGCAGGCCAGATAGACATCACCGGGCTTCCAGCCATGGTCCTGCAGCAAGGCCTGCACATAGCCCGGGCGCGCACTGGCATAACGCGCCAACTCATCGACGAAGGCTTCCGGGTAGCGCGCGGCATAGGCGTTGATATCGGCCAGTTGCTTGTCCACCCAGGCGTCACCGGTGGCCGGCGCGTAGACCTCGGCCACCGCTGCCGTTACCGGCTGTTGCGCCAACAACGGCAGGGGCAGCACGGCAGCTGCCAGCAATCCAAACCGCAGCAGCAAGCCTGTGCGACGTGGAGATTGCCGGGAGCCTGCCGCGCTCACCTCAGTTGCCTTGCGCTGCTGCAGCCTGCGCGGCGACGGCACGCACCGCTTCCGGCCACTGGTGGGCGGTATCGGCGTGGTGCAGGCGCGGTTCTTCCGCGGAGACACCATGCTCAGCCTCGTGCGCCCAGGTCATTGCGTACGGGGTATGGATGCCCCAGCCACCCAGACCCAGCACCGGCTCGATATCCGAGCGCAGCGAATTGCCGACCATCACGAAGCGCTCGGCCGGCATGTTGAACTCGGCCAATACCTTGGCGTAGGTGGACTGATCCTTCTCCGAGATGATCTCGATGCGCGGGAACAGGTCCAGCAGGCCGGAACGCTCGATCTTCTGCTCCTGATGGAACAGGTCGCCCTTGGTGATCAGCACCACCGGGTATTCGGCGGCGATGGCCGCCACCGCTTCACGGACGCCATCGATGACATCCACCGGATGCTCCAGCGTGCGGCGGCCGATCTCGACGATCTGGCGCAGGTCATGCGCGGAGATCTTCTCGTCGGTCAATTCGATTGCAGCTTCCAGCATCGACAAGGTCATGCCCTTGGCACCGTAGCCGAACACGGCCAGGTTGCGGCGCTGCACCTTGAGCAGATGCTGGGCGGTGCCGGCATCGTGCAGGTCGATGTAGTTGCTGAGGATCAGGCCAAATTCGTGCTCGGCCTTCTGGTAATAGTCTTCGCTCTTCCAGAGCGTGTCATCGCCGTCGAAGCCGACCAGGCCGATGGCGGAGGGGGAAGTCTGCGTGTTCATGCCGCACAGGATAGCAATCTGCCCTGCGGTGAATAGGGGATCGCGTCTGGAAGGCAGGGTTTGGCTTGCTGGGATGGCAGCTCAAGCAAAGTGCAACGGCAAACAGCCCCCCTCCCCGGCCCTCCCCGGCACTGCGTGCAAGGGAGGGAGCGGACCGCGCAAACTGCTGGTTCATCGCGCAATGCCGCTTCTACCCCCTCCCTTGCGCGTAGCGCAGGGGAGGGTTGGGGAGGGGGGCTCTTCGAGCCCTACCCGGTTACCAATCAATTCTTATGCGCAGCCGCATAAGCCCGGTACTCATCCGGCGTCAGCTTGCCGTCCTTGTCACTATCAGCCTCATCAAACACCTGGGCCAGGCCAGCATTGGCCTGCGACTCGGTCTTGCTGATGGCGCCATCACCATCAGCATCCACATCTGCCCAACTCTGGCCGCCTCCAGCCGCCGCCGAGGCCTTGGCGGCGCTGCTTGATGCACTGGCAGCAGCGTTCTGCGCCTGTTCTGCCGAATCCTGTGCCTGCGCAGCCTGTGCCTGCGCAGCGGCGGCCTGATCCTGTGCATCCTGCGCCATTGCCGGCAGTGCAAGCGCGGAACCTACGATGGCAACCAGGGCGAACAGCGGAGTGCGATTACGTACGGTCATCAGGTCTTCCTCGTGTGTTGGCTAAAGCGCGGAAATTCCGCACGCCCCAACCCTGACAAGTCGCGCCTGAATCGCTTGCACCCCAAGAAACCGCAGCGAACATCCTGTTAACCACCTGCACCGGATCAGCGGTTACCACCCCTGTTAGCCGTGCATGAAGTGAAAGTAAGCCACTGATTAGAGCGTTCCAAGCATAGTGCTTATCGATGCGATGCCGGCGCCTCAAGCACCATGCGTGGTGTCAGCGAGCGGTTGCTGCGAACTGAACAACAACCAACCCAGGCCGACGCCAACGGCTACGCCGATCAACTCAAACAGCACGCGCGTGCCCAGCTGGTCCGGGTCATGGATCGAAGCCAGCGCCAATCTGGCGTACAGCGGCGACTGCAGGTTGACCATGCCCAGCGAAAACAGCTTCCAGCCATCCACGCCCGCAGCGATGGCCGCCGCTATCAGCGCGGAATAGGCGATGGCGTGGCCGTGCCGCAGCCCGGCGCGCCGGCACACCTGCCACCACAACGCAAACACCACAAAGCCGATCGCCAGAGCGATCAAGCCAGCTTCCAGCGAGCCGAGCAGGCCGTAATGCAGAACCAGATTCATGGGCGCAGCGCGGTCCATTCAGGGAACCGCAGTCTAACCGCCCCTGCCCCGTTCAACGCACCGGGAAGTCGTAGGCCGTGGTCGGCGTGGGCTCGGGCTTGAAGGTGTAATGCCACCATTCCATTGGATAGTTGGCAAACCCCTGCGCCTGCATCGCATCGAGCAGCAGCTGTCGGTTCTGCTTCTGCACCGCGCTGATATCGGGATTGGCGGTATGCGCCAGCACATCGAAGCGGTCGAAGCCGGTGCCCATGTCCAGGGCGGTGCACGGCATGCTGCGGCAATCCAGCACGCCAAGGTCCACCGTCGCCGCCCGGCTATGGCCAGAGGTTTCGGCGATGTAGCCGTCGAGCAGGCGGCTCTTGTCGATGTTGGGGTAATAGCGCTGCTTGGCGATCTGATCCTTGCCATCGTGCACCCAGGCGACGAACGAGGTCACCGAGTGCACCGGCCGGTAGCAGTCAAACACCTGCAGTCGATAACCCTGCGCGCGCAGTCCGCGCTGCACCCGCGCCAAGGCCTGCGCCGCCGGCTGCAGCAGATAGCAGCGCGGTGCTTCATAGCCGGGGACGACGCGCCCGGTGAAGTTGTCGGTGCCGGCGTAGCGGATATCCAGGGCGATGTCCGGGGCCAGCGTGGTGACATCGACGATGCCGGCCTGTGCCGGCGTCTCTGCCGGCGATACCTGCACCTGCTGGGCAAGCACGGTGAACGGCAACAGTGCCAGCAACAATGGCAACGATTTAGTGGCAATCGCCACGGCGTTGGAATTCCAGATCGGGGTAGTCATAGCTGAAGTCGATATCCGGGTCGATGGCACGTAGATGCAGCAGCGGATGTTGGGCGTCGCCGGAGAATTCCAGCCAGGCATCGGCATCTTCGCCCAATCCCTGCCAGGCCACATACCAGCGTTCACCGGCACGCATCACCTGCCCACTCATGCGCGGCGACTTGGCCGAGGCGAACTGCAGCTTGCCATCACGCGGGCACAAAGACACCTCGCCGAACCACGGGTCTTGCCAGACGCCGACCTTGCTGCCGAACTCGGCCGCCGTGGCCGCACGTGCCTTCGGCAATGCAGGACGCACGTGCCCTGCAGAACGGCGCTGCGCGGCCGCGTCGTCAATCAACCTGGCGTAATGCAACACGTCATTGTTCGCCGCCGGTGCGGTGTAATGCTTGAGCATGGCCTGCATCAGCGCCGTGCGTGCATCTTCGCCCTCACCGTTGATCAGGATCACCACGCCGGTCTTGCGATCCGGCAGCAAGGCCAGCGAGGAATACATGCCGGACAAGGTGCCGGTATGCGCGACCTTCCACTGCCCATCCATATCCGACAGACGCCAGCCATAGCCATAGGCGTAGAAGTGCGTGTTGTCCCAGTCGCGCAGGCGTTGGCTGATCGGCATCGGCATATGTGCGGTCCATAGCGCACGCCGCTGGGTCGCATCCAGCCAACCCGGTGCCTGCGCCGGATCCAGCAGCACCTGCATCCAGCGCAACATGTCGTTGAGGCTGCAGCGGATACCGCCGGCAGCCATCGATGGGAAATCGGTGACCTGTGCAGGATCGCGTTCGGCGGCAATGTTGCGCTTGCCATCACGATGATGCGGCTGCGCGATATTGCCGAGCGCCGCGGGTGACCACGCACCTACCTGGCAGCGCTGCATGCCCAGCGGCTGGAAGATTTCCTCGCGCATCAACTGTGCGTATGGCTTTCCGCCCGCAGCAGCGGCGACTTCACCGGCCACCACATACATGAGGTTGTCGTACGCGTACTCGCTACGGAAGCTACCAGTCGGCTTCAGGTGCGCGAGGCCTGCAATGATGTCCTGACGATCAAAGTTGTTCGGCTCGGGCCACAGCATCAGATCACCTGCGCCCAGGCCGAGGCCGCTGTTGTGGATCAGCAGATCGCGAACCTGCATATTGCGCGTCACCCACGGGTCCTGCATGCGGAACTGCGGCAGGTGCCTGGTGACAGGGTCATCCCAGCGCAACTTGCCGGCCTGCACCAGCCGCGCCAGAACTGCTGCGGTCATCGCCTTGGTGTTGGAGGCGATCTTGAACAGGCTGTCATCGTTGATTGCAGCGCTCTCGCCCGCTACCAGCTCACCGCGGGTGATACGCCGCACCACCTTGCCATCCTCGATCACCCCCACCGCTATTCCGGGAAGCTGATAGCGCTGCACCGCCTGCTCGACCAACGCGTCCATCCGCGCGTTGTCGCCATCAGCGGCGAGCACCGGGCTTGCCGCAAGCACGGCAACGATGGCCAACAGCAGTTTCAATCGCATCATCCCTCTCCACAAAAGCGAACGGCCCGCCGAAGCGGGCCGTTCTCACACACTACATCAGAAGTTCCAGGTCACAACGAGATTCGTGTAACGCGGCGCCTGCCAATTGGTGCCTTCGCCGAAGTAAGGCATCTTCGTGCCAGGGGTACTTTCGTAGCGGGAATGCACGTTGACCACTGTCTGCCGGTTGAGCAGGTTGTAGACCGACAGGCGTGCCGTCAGGTCGACACCTTCCACCGGCAAGGTCCACATCACGCTTGCACCGAGATCGATTACCCACGGCATGCGACCGAAGGCACCACGCTCGGAATACACAAGCTCGCGGGTTGCCCACGTTGAGCAGTTGGCCTTGCACAGCCAACCCGAGCCACCACCACTGTATTCGCCTGGGCCACCTGCATTGCGATTGTCATTCGGCCAGACCACACCAAACGCCGTGATCGGACCACCGGAGCGCGCCGACAACGTGCTGCCGAACGACCACTGTTCGTTGAGCTTGAAGGTGCCGCGCAGCTTGAACTGGTGGCGGGCGTCATTGAAGGTCACGCCAAAGCGCTCGTTGACCGCCGGGTGGTCGTAGTACTGCACCAGGTTGGTGTCGTTGTAGCCGGTATCAGAGTTCACCGGGCCTTCGATGTTGCCTTCGCTCTTGGACAGCAGGTAGCTGGCATTGAACGACCACTTGTCATTCCAGGCACGGTCAATCTGGAACTCCAGCGCCTTGTAGGTACGCTTGGGCCGTTTGTAACCCATGATGGCACCGCTACCGGAGGCCTTGTAGCCATCCTTGGACGAATCCAGCGTCACCCAGCTGTTCGTATCCGGGCACCACAACTTATTGGTTTCACCCGGGTTGATGATCGGCCAGTCGCCCGAGTACCAGTCGCAACCTTCGACGTGGTTGATGCGCGCATCTTCCACGGCGCGCGTCATGCGACGGTAGGTGGCATTGACGCCGTACGACCATTCCTCGTTGATCGCCTGCTGGAAACCGAGGATGTACTCATCCTGAAATACCTGCTTCAGATCACGCGCCACCGCCGTGCGAACGTCCGTCGGCGCCGGGGCGTTGCCTTCGGTGTTGACCGGGCCGATCTGCTGGCCGAGCACCGGAACCTTGTACGTGCCCCCGTTTGCGCTCTGCTTCTCTTCCCAACCGTTGAACGCGTAGTAGGTATGTTCGTCGGTGGTACCACCACCGAAGTAGTCGGTGAGCTTGTTGGTCAGCGGGGTGTAGTAACGACCCGCGTTGCCGAACACCTTCATCGAGCCATCACCCTTGACGTCCCAGCTGAAGCCGAGGCGCGGCGAGATCATGTCATTGAACTTGGATTTGGCGAAGGTGGCGCCAGAGGCCAGTTTGTTGTGGAACTGGTCGAAACGCACGCCGAGGTTAAGCAGCAGGTTCGGGGTGACGTTCCAGTTGTCTTCCAGATAGAACGCCTGCGCCTTGGTGCTGACCGGCGCACCAGTGACCTTGTAGCGGGCATCAATGATGTCGGTAACACCTGCAGGCAGCACCACGCCGTTGACGGAGCTCCCCGGGTCTACCGAAAGCACCTGATAGGTAGAGCCATCGCCTGGGTAAAGCGTCGAGCTGGCCGAATCCATCACTTCCTGGTCCAGACCAAACCGAACCAGGTGATCACCCAGTGTCCACTCAAAATCCACGCGTGCCGCTTCACGCTTGTCTTCACGGTTGCTGATGGCGCTATTGGTCGGGTGGCAACCCACGCCTTCCTGCTCGCCATAAATCTTGGTGAAGCTTGACGCCACCGTGATGATGCTGCAGTCGCCATCCGCCGGACTGTCACTCACGGCGCTGCGCTTGTTGACGCCGTACATCGCCTTGGCGACGAAATTGTCGGTCAGATGCCCTGTGTAGGTCAGCGACCAGTTGTCACCGCCGGAGGAACCGCTGCTCTGGCCACTGGATTCACCGAAAATGTTGGTGTTCCAATCGTAGTCCTCGTAGCTGGTGGTCACCGAATCTGCCTTGTCGGAGAACGCAAGCAGCTCAAGCTGGTGATTGTCGCTGATACGCCAATCGAGCTTCGTGCCCCAGAAGTCGTTGTTGCTCTTGGTCTTCCAGGCTTCGGAGTTATCGACATCCTGCGATTTGCTGTCGCGGTTCTCATACATCGCGAAGAAGAACAGCTTGTCCTGCATGATCGGACCGGACGCCCATACATTGGTCTTCGTCAGCGGCGCACGATCGCGACTGGTGCGGTTACGCTCATCGATGGTGCCATCGCTGTGGAAATGATCCTTCTTCTCCGAAGCCCATGCCGAGGGCTCCATGGTGACCTGCACACCGCCCTTGAACTCGTTGCCGCCCGAGCGGGTGATGGCGTTGATGACGCCACCGGTGCTACGGCCGAACTCGGCCGAATAGCCGCCGGTCTTGATCTGGAACTCTTCATAGAAGTTGAAGGGAACCGTCGAGAAACCTTGGCGACGATAGGGATCGGTAACGTTCAAGCCGTTGATGTAGGCCACGTTTTCAGCCACGGAGGAACCACCAAAGCTCAAGCCACCGAAGCTCGAGCCGGAGTCCACCACGCCTGGTGCCAGCAAGGCGACCGCCGCCACGCTCTGGTCCACCGGCATGCGCGCCAGTTCTTCGCGTTTGATGTTGAACGAGGATTCGGTCGAGTAGACGTCGACCCGGTTGACGATCTTGGAACCGGTGACCTGCACCGAGTCCAGGGTGACCGCGTTGCCTGCTCCACCACCACCCAGATTGACATTTGTGGTGCCGCCCAGCGACACGTTGACTGCCACCGGCTCCTTGTCGACTTCCCCGTCCCGCTTGACTTGCAGGCTGTAGTCGCCCACCGGCAGCTGGCTCAGGCGATACGAGCCATCAGCGCCGACGGTTACGGTACGGGTCAAACCCGTCGCCTTGTTCACCACGGTGATCTGGTCACCGGAGTTTGCGCGGCCGGCAATCGCACCGTTCGCACTCTGTGCCATCACGCTCGGCGCCATCACGCCAAGACAGGCACCCAATGCGACGGTCAGCGCCGCTCTTTTCAACATTTTCCTGTTCATCCCCTGCTCTCTCCTGCAGACGTAAATCGATAAGTAAGACAACGGTTACGACGTTCTATTACTTGGACTCCGGCGCCAGAACCTGCGACTGGAAGTCGTATTGCCACTGGTTGAAGTAAAGGTTCCCCCCTTCCCACTCAACCTCACCTCGTTGCAGATCAACGGTCTCCGAGCGGAAGTGCTGCTTGGCAGGCACGAACGCGCGTGAGTAGTCATCGTTGAACGCGATGCGGTAGGCATCCAGCCCGCCGAAATAGAAATTGCGTTGTTCGGGCTGGTCGCTGTCCAGTGCGCCCGTGCTTACATCCATCGGCACCCAGCCGTAGGGAGCAAGATAGAGCGCGCCCCAATCGTGCAGGTTGTTGTAGCCGACCTCGTTGTCCGAATACACCATGCCCGACTGCCAGCGCGCCGGGATGCCGTTCATGCGCAGCAGCGAGATCAGCAGCAAGGTCTGCTGGCCGCAGTCGGCATGCCCGGCATGCAGCGCGTAGTCGGAAATATTGCTGATCGTCGAATACTCGCGGGCACCACCCCACGGAATCGCATCCACCGCATCGAACAACTTCTTGGCGACGCGGTACGGGTTGGTTTCATTGCCTACCGCCTTGCGCGAGAACTCACGCATGGCGGGGGTGAACACCACATGCGGCGCGCGCTCGGCCAGATAGGGCTCCAGCGCCGCATCCCGCGGCGTCGGCAGCACCTTGTCGGGATCGATGATGAATCGGCGCGCGGAGATGGTGAGCTCGTAGCTGACCGAGAACTCGGTAGGCGTGCCGGCCACGGCCTTGCGTTCGAGGTAGGCGGTACGCTGCAGCGTGTCTTCGGGTGCGATCTGCGCGCCCTGCGGCGCGCTGGACAGCCATTGGATGTTTTCCTGCTGGCCAGGTATTGAACGCGGATACGGCAGCCAGGCGCGCACCGTCTTCCCCGCCGGCACCGCATCGGCGTCGACCTTGATGGACTGGGTGATGCGCACCCGCCGCGGGCTGATGCTGGTCTGGCCGCTCTGCTCCGAAGCCTTGATCACCTCGAGATGGTGCGAGCCCAGTCGCTCGTACGGGCCAGGCCGGGAAACACGCTTGTCGGCCGGCCGCCGGTTGGAGGCCTCGGCACTGAACAGGAACAGATTGTTCGGTGCGCGCTTGAACCAGCGACGCTGGCCGTCGATGTCGAGGTGCTCGATCAGGCCGGCGTCATCCCAAGCCTTGAATTCTTCATCACGCAGATCCGGTACCGACCTGCGCACGGCGGCTTTGGCTTGCGCTTCGTCCAGGGTGAAATCCAGGCGGATGCGGCGCATGCGTTCCTGCTGGAACAGGTAGGCGGCGCGGCTGTCGGCATCGATGCCGGGTGCTGCCAGTGCCTTGTCGATCTCGGCCTGCGCGCCAGCAAAATCGCCACGGTCCACACGCGCCGTCAACCCGGGCAGCGCCGTCAATGGCGCCTCACCGGCATAGGCGATCCAGGCCACGCTCATGCACAAGGCAGAGGCGAGGACCGTGCGGGCGAACGGGACGCAGGCAAAGCGGGCAGAATCGGCGTTTGAAGCCACGGCAACACTTCCACGTGCAGGGTGGTTAACGCTGTGTAACACGCACCCGATAGCCGGTCAATAATTTATTCTTGCTTTCGACGGCGAAAGGAATAAATATTCCTGAGCATCAACGAGGGGAGCTTCCCAATGCTTGCTTTGCCGCCGCTGTCCCAGCGCCGACGCCTTGCCCCGCTTGCGCGGGCTTTGATCCTTGCCACGGCGCTGTGCGCCGGGCCGGCTTTTGCGCTGTCGCCGCCACCCGTTGCAACGGCGGCCCCGGGCTACGCAGGCATCATCGGCCTGGAAGAAGCCCTGCTGACGCCGCAGCCGTGGATCAGCGGGCTGCCCAACGCCGACGCCGTGATCCTGGACCGCGCCGCCATCGAGGCGCAGAACGCGCGCATGCGCCAGCTCGATGCCTCCATCATCGACCTGCACACGCTGCCCGCGCTACTGCCACAAGTATTGGTCCGTGAGCAGATCAACGGCATCTCCAAGGCGCCGACCCGCACCCTGTACGACGTACACGGCAAGCAGGTCACCCCAGCCCAATTGCAGGCAGTGACCGCCAACCTCGCCCTGGACGCGATCCCGGCCACTCGCCCGATCCAGTACGGCCTGGTCGTGCACCGCGCCGCGCTGCGCGCCTTTCCCACCGAGCTGCGCGTATTCAGCAGCCAGGGCGATACCGATATCGACCGCTTCCAGGAGTCGGCACTGTTCCCCGGCGACGCGGTGGCGGTGCTGCATGAAAGTGCAGACGGCAAGTGGGTATTCGTCGCCAGCGAGCGCTATGCGGCGTGGATGGAGAAGCGCTTCGTCGGCGTCGGCAGCGCCGAACAGGTCTTCGGTTACGGCGCCACCGGTCCGTACCGGGTGATCACTGCGGGCAAGGCCTTCACCGCACACACCCCGGAAGAGCCGCGCGTCTCCGACCTGCAGCTGGAAATGGGCGTGCGCGTGCCGGTAATCGCCGACTGGCCGGTGATGGATCCGGTCAACGGCCAGCAGGCGCATGGCGGCCATGTGATCCAGCTGCCGGTACGCAATGACGACGGCAGCCTGGCGCTGGTGCCGGCCTTGCTGCCGCGCACGCAGGAATCGGCCAGCGACTACCTGCCGCTGACCCAGGCCAACCTGATCACCCAGGCCTTCAAGTTCCTCGGCGAACGCTATGGCTGGGGCCACTCCTACGACACCCGCGACTGCAGTGGCTTCGTATCGGAAATCTACCGCAGCTTCGGCGTGCTGCTGCCGCGCAATACCAGCGCGCAGGCAATCAGCCCGGCCTTGAACCGCGTGCCCTTCACCGACAAGGACAGCAAGGCCAAGCGCAATGATGCGATCGCCAAGCTGCAGGTCGGCGACCTGATCTACATCCCCGGCCACGTGATGATGATGCTCGGTGAAGCCAATGGCATGACCTGGGTGATCCACGATACTTCCGGTGGCAGTTGGTTCGACGCCAGCGGCAAGCGCGTGCATGCCAGCCTCAACGGCGTATCGGTGACCCCGCTGCAGCCGATGATGGCCAGCGACACCGTCAGCTACATCGACCGCATGACCAACATCCAGCGCATCCGCCTGCAAAACACCAAATGAAGATCACCGACATCGAACTTGGCATGCTCCGCGTGCCGCTGAAAACCCCGTTCAAAACCGCGTTGCGCACCGTGGAAACGGTGGAAGACATCGTGGTGATGGTGCGCACCGACACCGGCAACACCGGCTACGGTGAGGCGCCGGCCACTGCGGTGATCACCGGCGACACCCACGGCTCGATCATCGAGGCCATCAACACCTTCATCAAACCCCGCCTGATCGGCGAGGACATCAGCAACCTCAACCGCATCTGCGGGCTGATCCAGACCTCGCTGGAGCGCAATACCAGCGCCAAGGCGGCGGTGGAGATCGCCATTTACGATCTGTGGGCACAGCTGCACAAGGCACCGCTGTACCAGATGCTGGGCGGCGGCGACCCGGTGATCACCACCGACATCACTATCAGCGTCGATTACATCGACAAGATGGTGGCTGATTCGCTGTCGGCGGTGGAGCGCGGCTTCGAGTCGCTGAAGATCAAGGTGGGCAAGGACATCGGCCTGGACATCGAACGGGTCAAGGCCATCCACGCCGCCGTCGAAGGCCGCGCCCTGCTGCGTCTGGATGCCAACCAGGGCTGGACCGCCAAGCAGGCGGTGTATGCGATGCACGTGCTGGAGAACGCTGGTGTCGTGCTGGAGCTGTTGGAACAGCCGGTGAAGGCTGCAGACATCGCTGGCATGAAGTACGTCACCGAGCGCGTCAATACACCGGTGATGGCTGACGAAAGCGTGTTCAGCCCGCACCAGGTATTCGACCTGATCCAGCAGGGTGCAGCCGACATCATCAACATCAAGCTGATGAAGACCGGCGGCATCTCCAACGCGATCAAGATTGCCGATATCGCCTCGTTGTACGGCGTGCCATGCATGATCGGCTGCATGCTGGAGTCCAGCATCAGCGTCGCGGCGGCAGTGCATCTTGGCGTGGCCAAGTCCGGCGCGATCAGCAAGGTGGATCTGGATGGGCCATCGTTGAGCCAGTTCAATCCGGTGGTAGGCGGCGTGATCTTCAACGAATCGGAGATCAGCATCACCGACGCACCGGGACTGGGCATCATCGAGGTCCGCGGGCTGGAGATGATCAAGCCGTGATCACGCAGGCGGCAACCGGTCTCTCCTCGGTTGCCGCCGCGGTGGTCGCGCATGTGGAAACAACAGCACCGGCAAAGCCCGGTGCTGTTTTGTTTTGGGAGGAGTCCCCCCACCAACGCATGAACCTGGCTTCTGCTTCTGCTGTTGCCCCCTCCCTTGCGCGCAGCGCAGGGGAGGGCTGGGGAGGGGTAGCTTCTGCTTCTGCTTCTGCTCCGGCTTCTGCTGTTGCTGTTGCTGTTGCTCCAGCTTTTGCCCCACCGGGTCCCCTTCCGCAGCGACGCAGCAGACGGACAAGACCCCGCAGGGGCGACGTGCATGGATGCACGTCGTTTTTCGACGAGACAGGGACGTCTCGTCGAAAAATCCCGGCGGCGGAGTGGACCCGCGGCGCGCAGCGTCGTGGGCGCGTAGGCAGGGTGTGCTTTCTTTTGGTTAGCTTTTCTTTGCACAAGCAAAGAAAAGTAACTCGCTCCCCGACGGGGAGCGAAAGCCCTTGCTTTGACTTTGACTTGCCCTTTGGCACCTCCAAAGCAGCGGCAACAGCAAAACCAGAATCAAAGGTTTCCGCTCTCCTTCGGGGCACGAGCGCACCTTTCTTTGCTTGTGCAAAGAAACGTGGCCCAAAGAGGCGCCTTTTCAACAGCCGAATGGCTGGTCAAGCACACCCTGCCTACGCGCCTTCCGCGCTGCGCGCTCCAGGTCCACTCCGCTGGCAGGATTTTTCGACGATACATCCCTATATCGTCGAAAAACGACGCACATCCCTGTGCGTCGCCCCATTCGGGGTCTTGTCTGCCAGCTCCGTCGCTGCGGAAGGGGACCCGGTGGAGCACGAGCAACGGCAGGAGCCGGAGCAACTGCAACTGCAGAAGCTACCCCTCCCCAACCCTCCCCTGCACTTCGTGCAAGGGAGGGGGCTGGAGCAAAGATACGGGCACAGGCGAAAACCAAAGCGCCCTCACCCCAACCCCTCTCCCGCTTCGCAGGAGAGGGGCTCCCGAGCAACAGCCGAAGCAGCACCACTGCTCCACTTGCTTACGCTATCCCTTAAAGTCTTCAGCAGATAAACATCCATACGCCCATGCCACCTCTGGTAAAAATCCGCTCCGAACGCGAACAGATGTCGGCCATCGAACGGCGCATCGCCGACTTCATCCTCGACAACGCACACCTGCTGCGCGACTACTCCTCGCAGCAGCTGGCCAATGCCCTGGATATCAGCCAGTCCAGCGTCGTCAAGTTCAGCCAGAAGCTCGGCTTCAAAGGCTATCCAGACTTGAAATACTCGGTAGGCGCGGCCGTCGCCGCTGCCGGCAATGGTGAAAGTACCAGCTGGCCACCAGAGGACCAACCCGGTGGCTACCTGCTGGTTGCCGAGACCCTGCGCCGTGCCAAAGCCGCTGCCGAAGAAGAAACCATGGCCGCCAACGCGCAGGCCGACGTGGAAGCCGTCATCGCACTGGTCGACAATGCACCCAAAGTCTTCATCTACGGCTTGGGCGACGATGGCCTGTACGCGCGCGAGTTCGCCATGCGACTGTCGCTGCTGGGCATCCTCACCGTGCAACATGCCGATCCCATCTTGATGACTGCCAACCTCTCCGCCGCCCGCCCCGGGGACGTGCTGTTGGTGTTCTCCGAGTTCGGCAAGCTGCCGCAGCTATGGCAGCTGTCGCGGCAGTTCCAGGAAGTCGGTGGCAAGGTCGTGTCGATCACCCGCCACACCGCCAATCCACTGCGCGCGCATGCGGATGCCTCGTTGGCCATCTGCGCGCACGACCCGCAGCCGCCGATCGCGCAGCTGCTTTATCGCAGTTCGCTGCAATATCTGCTGGATTTCGTGTTCGTGCTGCTGTGCCAGACCAATCCTGATCGGCAACGGCAACTGGCTTTGAACCAGGAACGCATCCAGCACCTGATCGACATCTGACCTCGGGAACCGTCGCCATGCTCATCTCGTTCCAACGTAACTTCCGACACCTGCTGGGCTGCGTGTTGATGGTCATCGCACCAGTCAGCTTCGCCTCGCCACTCGCTACTCCTGTACACAGTGCCCGCCAGCTGATCGTCGTCACCACACCCAACTGGGACGCGACCAACGCCCACCTGCAAGCCTTCGAACGCACCGCCGGTGGCTGGAAAGCCCACGATGCCGGCTTCGATGTCAGCCTCGGCCGTAGCGGCAGCGCCTGGGGCGTGGGCGTGCACCCGCAACAGACAGATGGCCCGCGGAAGCGCGAAGGTGATGGCCGCAGCCCGGCTGGCATCTTCGCCATCGGCCCGGCCTTCGGCTATGCCGAGCACATCACCAGCGCCATGCCCTACCAGCCGATGCTGGCCAGCAGCTACTGCATGGATGTACCGGCCTCGCCGCTGTACAACCAGATCGTCGATGCCACCAAGGTCGGCGAAGCCGCAGTCAAGGGTTCGACCGAGGCCATGCGCCTGGACCTGCACAACAACGGCGATCGTCGTTACCGCGAAGGCTTCGTCATCGAGCACAACCCCGCTGCAGTGCCCGGCCAGGGCAGCTGCATTTTCGCCCACCTGTGGCGCCAGCCTGGCGAGGCGACCGCTGGCTGTACAGCGATGGAACCAGAGCGCATGTCAGCCTTGCTGGAATGGCTGTCACCCGAGGCCAAGCCGCTGTTCGTGCTGCTGCCTGATGCCGAGTACCAGCGGCTGCAGCGCAGCTGGGGGTTGCCCGCACTTTCAGAAACCGCCCGTTGAGCATTTGTCCGGTTCCGGGCATCTTCCCTTCCTTTAGCCAAGCCTTCTCTTCATGACCGACAGCGCCCCCGCAAAATCTTCCAAGGTCTCAGCGCCCGTCAAGGTGCTGATCGCGCTGGTGCTGGCCGCCATCGTCGGGCTGGCACTGACCGCCTATGACCAGGCGCTCGCATTGAAGATCGCCGACGTGCTGCGGCCAATCGGCCGGCTCTGGCTCAATGCCCTGCAGATGACGGTGGTACCGCTGGTTACCGCGCTGGTCATCGTTGGCGTCAATACCGCCAGCAATGCGGCGGCATCGGGACGCACGGCGCGCAATGCGATCATCGTGTTCCTGATCCTGCTGGTCGGCTCGGCCGCGTTCTCGGCCGTCATCACCCCGTTCCTGCTGGACCTGCTGCCGCGCGATGCAGACAACATCCAGGCCTTCCGCGATGCGCTGCGTTCGCCGGCAACCGCAGCCACGCCGCTGAGTGCCGCGCAGTGGATCAGCTCGCTCATTCCCAGCAATGCACTTGCCGCCGCCGCCTCCAGCGCGATGCTGCCGCTGGTGGCCTTCGCCATGTTCTTCGGCTTTGCGCTGAGCCGACAGGAACCGGAGCGCCGCGACCGCATCCTGGACATCATCCGCATCATCGCCGACACCATGATCACCATCGTGCGTTGGGTGCTGTGGGCGGCGCCGGTAGGCGTGTTCGCGCTGGTCTTCGTGGTCTGCGCTGAAGTAGGCATGAGCATCATCGGCGTGCTTGGCTACTACATCGTGCTGATGTGCGTGATCTACATCCTGATCACCCTGCTGCTGTACCTGGTTGCCCGCTTCGCTGCCGGCGAGCCGTTCGGCCGCTTTGCCCGGGCACTGGTGCCGGTACAGGTGATCGCCGGCAGCACGCAGTCCTCGCTGGCCTCGCTTCCGGCCATGATCGACAGCGCGCGCAATCGTCTGGGCTACCCGCCTGCTTTGACCTCGCTGGTGCTGCCGATGGCGGTGTCGCTGTTCCGCATCACCAGCCCGGCGCAGTACATCGCCGTGGCCAGCTTCATCGCCTGGCTGTACGGCATGGACGTGCATGCTTCGCAATACGCGGTGGCCATCTTGCTGGCCGCAGCGATCAGCATGGGCTCGACCGGCCTGCCCGGCCAGGCCAACTTCATGACCAACAACATGCCGATCACCCAGAGCCTGGGCCTGCCGGTGGAACCGCTGGGCGTGTTGCTGGCGGTGGACACGATTCCCGATGTGTTCTGCACAATCGGCAATGCCACTGGCGGCGTTACCGCCACCGGCATCGTTGCCCGGCACACGGCGCAGCACCCGGAACAGGATCAAACCAGCGACAGCTGATTGCCTGCAACCACTCCCGCCATAGGCGGGAGTGGCGTTCAATCATTCCTGCGGCGGCAGCGGCGGCGTGCCGTAGGCAGCGTCGGCCGCCATCACGTCGCGGGTGTTCTTCTGCACCGCCACGGCACCGAACAGCGACAGTGCGAAAGACATGCCGTAGAAGCCCTTCTCGCTGAGCAGCAGGGTCGCATTCCACAGGCCAACCAACAGCAGCAACAACGCGCACAACAGCGCAAACCAGCACAGGCTGTAATACAGGCTGCTTACCGGGATGCCTTCCAGGCGGTCACGCACGCTCTTCTGCAGCGATACCGCCGAGAACAGGCCGAACAGCAGCAGGGTCAGGTAATAGCCCTTTTCGTTGAGCAGCATCTGCGCATTGAACAGCCCGACCAGATACGCCACCGCCCCCAGCAACAATGCCGTCCATGCGGACGCGATGAACGCGGCAGAGGGGCGATAGATCTGTTGTTTCGTCATGAAAACTCCTTTTTTGTGCATGCGGGGGCCCAGTTCCACGGGCGCTCGGCCGCTACGGTAAGCGATTCCGTGCGCCAGTCCCATCCCCCGAACGGACAGCATCGGCTGTCATGGTGTACAACCCTGCACTGGTATCGCACCCCGCTTCCGGAGACCTCCATGCCCCGTACCCTCCTGCTCAGCATGAGCCTGGCCCTGGCCCCCGCCCTGTTCACCAGCGCCTGCGCCGCTGATCCCGACCCGGCCGCCGAAGCCGCGCTGAAGCCCGCGCAATGGCCGTTCACCGCCACCGAGACAGCTCGCTTTAATGAGCCCTGGGCAATGACCTTCCTGCCCGACGGCAGCCTGCTGGTCACCGAGAAGGCCGGCAAGCTGCTCCATTTCGATCCCGCCAGCGGCAAGCGCGGCACCATCAGCGGCGTCCCGACCGTGGCTTACGGCGGCCAGGGTGGCTTTGGTGACGTGCTGGCCCATCCGCAGTTCGCCAGCAATGGGCTGGTCTATTACAGCTACGCCGAAGATGGCGAGGATGATACCCGTGGTGCCGCCGTCGCCCGCGCCAAGCTGGTATTGAACGCCGATGGCAGCGGCACGTTGAGCGATGCGCAGGTGATCTGGCGGCAGACGCCCAAGGTCACCGGCCGCGGCCATTACGGCCATCGCCTGGCCTTCGGCCCGGATGGCAAGTTGTGGATCAGTTCCAGCGAGCGGCAGAAGTTCGACCCGGCGCAGGACATGAAGACCAACCTGGGCAAGATCATCCGCCTCAACGACGATGGCAGCGTGCCGGCCGACAACCCGTTCGTGGCGCAGGGCTCACCGGCTGACCAGGTGTGGTCGCTGGGCCACCGCAGCGTGCTGGGTATTGCCTTCGACGGCAACGGCAAGCTGTGGGAACACGAGATGGGTCCGAAGGGCGGCGACGAGCTGAACCTGATCCAGCGCGGCGGCAATTACGGCTACCCGATCGTCTCCAATGGCGACCATTACGACGGCCGCCCGATTCCCGATCACGACACCCGCCCGGAGTTCATCGCCCCGGTGGTGACCTGGCGCCAGGTGATCTCGCCGGCCGGCTTCATCATCTACAACGGCAAGCAGTTCCCGCAGTGGCAGGGCAGCGGTTTCATCGGCGGCCTGTCGTCCAAGTCGCTGGTGCGCGTCGCCTTTGATGGCGACAAGGCCCACGAAGCCGAGCGCTTTGACATGGGCAACCGCATCCGCGAAGTGGAGCAAGGCCCGGACGGTGCGCTGTGGCTGCTGGAAGATGGCGCCAACGCAAAGCTGTTGAAGCTGACGCCAAAGGCAGGCTGACGCCTCCGCTTCCTGTAGTGCCGAGCCACGCTCGGCAGGAGCTTTACCGCCAAAGCCCCACCTGTAGTGCCGAGCCATGCTCGGCAGAGGCTTTACTGGTAATGCCCGCCTGTAGTGCCGAGCCATGCTCGGCAGGGGCTTTACCGGTAAGGCCCCTTGCCGAGCATGGCTCGGCACTACAGATGAAGTTTTACTGCCAAGGCCCATGCCGGGCATGGCTCGGCACTACCGATATCAGCGCAGGCGTATCGCCAGGCCTACCGCCTGCACCAGACCATAACTGATCAAGGCCGCCGCCAACGCCAAGGTCAACGGACTGGCATTGCCCATGCCCGCGCCCATGCCCTGGCTGAAAGCGCCGCCATACCAGCGCCAGGCCAAGCGTCCGATCAGCAATACCGCCAAGCCACCGCCGATCCACGGATTCGGCGTGTAGCCGGCCTGTCCATCGCGTGGACTGATCAACGTGTGTTTGAGTGCGAACACGCCCAGTCCAACCCCGGCGACAGCGCCGGCAACAATCCCCAACGCGACATGCGGGATATATATCGCCGCAGCTACCAGCGCAGCACTCACCAACGACAGCAGACCGATACGGAAGCCGTTACGAACGGGGCGCCATGGCTGCCAGCCAAAGTGGCGACGGATACGCCGGTAATACAACCAACCAAAACCAGCCGTCATCAACCAAGGCATGTAGACAGGCAATGCAGCAGGCATGAAGCGTCCCCGTGTTGTAGGAGCGGCGTAAGCCGCGAAGCTGACAATAAACCAGACATCGTAGTGCCGAGCCATGCTCGGCAGCGGCTTTTTCGGCAATGCTTCAAAAGCCAACCCCTCCCCAACCCTCCCCTACGCCTGCGGCGCAAGGGAGGGAGCGTAGTGCCGAGCCATGCTCGGCAGAAGCCTTACCGGTAAAGCCCCTGCCGAGCAT